>JBAXYK010000012.1:0-10357 GCA_041670825.1 Bacilli bacterium
ATTAATTAATTTGGCAAAAGATAACAAATTAAGTTATGTAGTTGATATTTTCCCTTATTATGGTAGTGATATTGGAGCTGCATATAGGGCAGGGCATGATTTTAAAGGGGCATTAATTGGTCCGGGTGTACATGCAAGTCATGGTATGGAAAGAACACATTTAGATGCCATTAGAAACACAATTGAATTAATGATTTTATATCTTACAAAGTAGTTTATAATTATTCATGCAAAATGTGTTGATAACATATTGTTTTTAAAATATTAGAGGAATATAATGTTGCTGAAAGGGGGCGGCATTTATGTCAAAAGGCTTTAAAAAAGAAGCTAAAGCTCCAGTTCAACCAGCAAAAAAACCAGTTGAAAACGCAGCTAAAGCTACAGCTGAGGCTCCAAAGAAACCAGCTAAGTAGAATAGTTTCAGATTTTGGAAAATAGATTTATAGGCAATCTATAAAATTAACATACCTATAATAGGCAAACCTCATTTTATAATGAAGCTTGCCTTATTTTATAAATATAGAGCAAATTTGTTTATTTTAGACATTGATAATGTTATAATACAATCACAAAATAAAAAGTACCAATAAAATCATTGATACTTACATTATATTTATGAAAACCAAAAAGGAGGAGGGTATTATGGCAAAAGTCATGGCATCGACAATCAAAAATATGATTCTTACAATTAGTATTCTCAGTGGTATAAGCCTTGTGGCTGCAAAACCACTTAATAATGATACATTAAGAGATAGATTACTTACAAACAATGTTCAAGTACAAACTGTAATTGAAACAAGTTCGGAAGCAAAAGATTTAGTTAAGTAAGAAGAAGTGCTTATGCACTTCTTTTTTTTGCTTGCACAATTATCTTTTTATGTTTTTATAAATGTATTATAATAGAAAATGTGTGAGGCGGTGTTTATATGGCAAACATTGAGATAAAAGAAGTAGTAGGCAAAAAAATGCTGAAAGAATTTATTGAGTTTGGTAATGAGTTATATGAAGGCAATGATAATTATGTATATCCATTAACATTTGATGAAATGAATACTTTTAATCCTCAAAAAAATCCAGCATATGATTATTGTAAGACAATATTATTTTTAGCTTATAAAGAAGGCAAAATTGTTGGTAGAATTTGTGGATTAATTAATGATGCTTATAATAAAAAAATGAATATTAAGCATTTAAGATTTAACCATTATGATGTTATTGATGATATAGAGGTTAGTAAAGCATTATTTAATGCAATTGCTAAATGGGGTAAATCCTATGGTATGGAGGACTTTGATGGTCCAATAACATTTACAGATTTAGATAAACAAGGCATGCTTATGGAAGGTTATGAATACCCTGGTATGTTTATCACTAACTACAATTATCCATATTATGTTAAACATATGGAAGAATTAGGGTTTTCAAAAGATGTTGATTGGGTAGAATATAGAGTTAACTTACCTACTAAAATAGATGATCGAATTGAAAAAGTTGCTTCCATGCTAACTGAACGTTATGGATTCAAACTACTTAAATTTAAAAAGTTCAAAGACTTTGAACCATATTTATATAAGGCTTTTGATGTTTATAATGAGGCTTTTGCTCCTTTGCATGGAGTTGTGGAGGTTACTAAAAAACAAATTGATGCTTTAGTAGATACCTTTTTGAAACTTATTAATTTTGATTATGTATGTGTAGTTTTAAATAATAAAGATGAAGTCATTGGACTTAGCATATTAGCACCTTCAATGAATAAAGCTGTTAATAAGGCCAAAGGAAAATTATTCCCTTTGGGCTGGTATTATATTCTTAAAAATATTAAACATTTTGATGTTCTTGATATGTACTTTGTTGCTATAAAACCAGAGTATCAATCATATGGTATAAATTCTTTAATGATGCTTGATGCTACAAAAACTGCAATAAAAGATGGTGTAAAATATGCAGAAACTGGTCCAGAGTTAGAGGATAATTTAAAGATTCAATCTCAATGGAAAAACTATGATGCTAAGATAATTCGCAAAAGACGTTGTTGGATTAGAAAAATAGAAGAGTTATAGAAATAAAAAAATTCAGTATAAACTGAATTTTTTTTATTAATCACTATTCTCCTTTTAAATCTTCAAATATTGAAATAGCATCTGAAGAAATTGTAATTAATGCACAATTACCATAAGTTAATGGTAAGTCCTTGTAAACATCAAGAACAGCCTCAACAATAAAATTAGAATTTAAATCAGGATCATCTTTTAATGCTTGAATTGCTTCATAGGCATCTTTGTTTGGCTCAAGTTCAATAATGACAGCATAAGCAAAGCCTTTTTGAGCTGTATATAATCCCGCTATTACTAATTCTGTTTCCGCTTCTTCGTTAGAATCTTCTATTTCAATTTGCGTCCATGTGTAACCCTTGTCTTCGAATGCTTTCTTGACATTTTCGATTTTGCTAGTACATCCTGTTAGTGAAAACAAGAAAATAGAAATTAATAAAAAAGTGGTAAAAAAACGTTTCATTTTTCTTTTCCTCCTTTAATTGAAATTATAGCACAAAAAACTAAAGATTTCTCTTCAAATTCTATTTATATGGTATAATTAGGACTAGGAGTGTGATTGTTTAATGGAAATTTATATAATAATACTTTCAGCAATAAATATATTACTAATAATTTTTTTAATATATATATTTCTTAGAAAAAGTAACAAAAATAGTAGCAATACCAATAATATAGTAGAAATTAATGAAAGCCTTGATAAAGTAAAAGATTATTTAAGAGAATCTTTAAGTAATACATTGCTAAATTTTGATAAGAGGATTACAGATTCCTTGCAACAAAATATGAAATCTAGTACAAATGATATGAGTGAATATCGTCTTAAAACAACTAATGATTTCATAGATTTTCAAGAAAAAATAAACAAAAAATTACAAGAACAATTTAAAATATTAAATGATAGTGTAGAGCAAAGAATGACATTAATTAATAATAAAGTTGATGAAAGACTTGAAAAAGGATTTGAAAAAAGTAATGAAACATTCAAAAATATTATTGAAAGAATGGCTGTAATTGATAAGGCACAACAAAATATAACAACTCTATCAAATGAAATGATGGGTCTTCAACAAATACTTACAAACAATCAAGCAAGAGGATCATTTGGAGAATATCAACTTAATCAGATTCTATTTAGTGCATATGGTGAAAATGAAAAAATGTATAAAATACAATATACAATAAGAGAACAAAAAAACAAAGAGGCAGTTAGAGCAGATGCGGCAGTATTTATGCCATCGCCTCATAATGTTGTATGTATTGATTCAAAATTCCCATTTTCTAGTTATTCAAAATTATTTGATGAGAAAGTTGATGAGGATGAGGATAAAATCATCGCAGATTTTAAAAAAGAAGTTAAGAAACATATTAATGATATTTCTTCAAAATATATTATTGAGGGCATAACAGCAGATTATGCCATAATGTTTGTTGCTAGTGATGGCATTTTGGCATTGATACACTCAAAATGCCCTGATATTGTTGAATTAGCTCAGCAAAAAAGTGTTCTAATTGTTTCTCCAACAACAATTTTCCCTCTTTTGCAAACCTATAGGATGTTATTTATTGATTATGAAAGAAGTAAAAACGCAAAAGAAATTTCTTATCAGATTTCCCTATTAAATAAAGAGTTTGGGAAGATAGAAACTGATTGGGATAAGATAAATAATAATATTGGTAGATTATATCAACAAAGTGAATCCTTTGATAAAAGAGTTGATGTTATTACCAAAAAATTTAATAAAATAAAATCAGTTGATTTTACTGAAGAAGAACAAGTAATTGAACAAGAACAAAAAGAAGAGGAATAACCTCTTCTTTTATTTTGAAAATAATTTACTGAAAAAACTCGATAATTTCATAAATTTAAGTTTATAAATTCTTGAAAATTTTTCTTCCAGATAATCACAATAATAATTTGGATTAAAATCTTCTCCTGTTGCAATTTTAATTAATTTTTCAGGTGGATATAAAGCTCCATATTTATAGACATGCTCATATAACCATTCTCTTATTGGTAATAAATCTTTGCTTAAAATAATTTTATCAACATCAAGGTCTTTTTTCATTGCTCTATAGATTTGGGCACTATATGCATTTCCTAAAGCATAAGAGAAGAAATAACCAATACTACCTTGAGACCAATGAACATCTTGTAATACTCCAACTTTATCATTTGGTGGAATTACTCCTAGATATTCTTCCATTTTCTTATTCCAAAGTTCTGGTAAATCCTTAACTTCAATTTCTCCACCAATCAATTGTTTTTCTAATTCATATCTAAGCATTACATGTAAACAATAGGTTAATTCATCCGCTTCTGTACGAATAAAAGATGGCTTAACAATATTTGCTGCTAAATAAAATTCTCTTTCACTAACATCTGAAAATTGTGTAGGAAACAATTCTTGTATCTTAGGAAAAATTACTGAGATAAATGGTTCGCTTCTTCCAATTATGTTTTCAAAAAATCTTGATTGGGATTCATGAAATGCCATTGAAGCTCCATCGCCTAAAATAGAATTAATCAAATCCCTATTAATATTTTGTCCATATATTGCATGCCCAGCTTCATGAGCACAACTATATAAATTAGAAAGTATATTGTTTTCATAGACATGAGTGGTAAAACGAATATCGTTTTTGGAGATTCCAATTGTAAATGGATGTTCAGTTTCTTTAATCATTCCATGATTAGGATTGAATCCTAATAATTCAGCAACATATCTGCCTAGTTCTAGCTGTTTATCTTTTGGACATTCTCTTTCTAAAAATGCATCCCTAATAACAACTTTGCTAGAATTTATTTTTTGCAATAAAGGAACAATTCTCTCTTTTAAAACAGCAAAAAATTTATCAAGTTTAGCAATTGTAGCCCCTTCTTCGTATTGATCTAGTAGTGAGTTATAAATAAATCCAT
The DNA here is from genome assembly GCA_041670825.1 of Bacilli bacterium. GTDB lineage: Bacteria > Bacillota_I > Bacilli_A > RFN20 > UBA1709 > JAQUUH01. The sequence goes on from JBAXYK010000012.1 coordinate 4,972, forward strand.
CTATTTCTCCATAATATTTTGCAAACTTCCTTTGGTATTCTACAACTTGTTCTAGATAAGGCTCAAAAATAGAGAAGTCTCCCTTTTCTTTGGCATCTTTCCAAACATGATTTGATTTTGATACAAGGATAGAAAAATCTTCATATTCTTTAGGAGGTATTTTCTTGAGTAAATTTAAATTTTTCCTGCATAGTTTAACAATTCTTTGCATTTTTTCATCTAAATTTTCATAATCTTCTTCTAAATCATTAATAATTTGTTCATATTCTTGAGAAGTAGTATGGTTAAAATATTCTAAACTCAAAGTTCCAAGGACTTCCGCTCTATCTTCATAGGCATCTTTAGGGCCATCAGTGTCCCCATCAAAATTAATTAAACACAAGGCATAATTATATGCTCTTGTTTTACGATAATGTTGCTCGTAGCGCAAAATTTTTTCATCTAAAGTCAATTTTTACACCCCTTCCATATAACACTATTAGTATATTAATTAAGGAAAGTTATTGCAAACACTTTTTGGTATTCAAAAGTACTAGAAAAATGATAAAATATATTCATATTGAGGTGATAATATGCTTAAAATAGGTTCTTCAATGGATATTCACCCTTTAGTAAAAGGAAGAAAACTAATTCTGGGTGGTATAACTATTGAAAGTGAATATGGTTGTTATGCACATTCAGATGGTGATGTTTTGCTTCATTCTATTACAGAAGCTATAATTGGAGCTTTGGGTAAAGGTGATCTTGGCGAACATTTTCCTGATAGTGATGATAAATATAAGGATATAGATTCAAGCATTCTTTTAAATAATATTTTAGAAATCATGAAAAAAGAGCATTATGTAATTAATAATTTAGATTGCTCGATTATTCTTGAAAAACCGAAATTAGGGAAACATAAAGAAAAGATTCGTCAAAATGTTGCTCGACTATTATCAATTAATGAAGCAAATGTAAATATAAAGGCAGGGACAATGGAAGGAATAGGAGAAATAGGCAAAAATGAAGCTGTAATGGCTTTTTGTAGTATTTTGCTAGAAAGCGAGGATTAAAATGAATTTTGAAAAAATGAGTGAAACCAAAGTTTTTAGAGATCCAATCAATGGTTATGTAAAAGTAGATTATAAAATAATATATGATTTAATATGCAGTAAAGAGTTTCAACGCTTAAAAAGGATTCATCAATTAGGAGGAACATTTCAAGTATTTCCTACTGCAGAACATTCGCGTTTTTCTCACTCTATTGGTGCCTATGAAATAGCTAGAAGAATAATTAATGAAGTTCCTACAATCAATAGTTCTTTAAATGAAGAAGAGCAATTAACATTACTTATTGCTGCTTTACTTCACGATGTTGGGCATGGGCCTTTTTCTCATGCATTTGAAATGATAAACCCAATCCATCATGAAGAATATACAATTTCAATAATAAAAGAAGATAGCGAAATAAATGATCTATTAAAAAGTGTGGATGTTGATCTGCCATTTAAAGTAATCTCTGTAATAAAAAAAGAGCATCCCCAAAGACTGCTTAATCAATTGATATCTAGTCAAGTAGATGCAGATAGAATGGATTATTTGCTAAGAGATTCTTATTTTACGGGAGCGACTTATGGATATTTTGATGTTGAAAGAGTGCTAAGAGTTATTCGTGCGCAAGAAGGTCAAATAGTTTTTAAAGAATCAGGTATACCAGCATTGGAGAATTTTATGCTTGGAAGATACCATATGTATAAGCAGGTATATCATCACTCATCATCTCTTAGTTATGAAGTTATATTGTTGAAATTATTTGAAAGATTTTTTGAATTAGTGGATAAGAATTATGTATTTAAAAACGATTATAAGTATATATTGCCATTAAAGAACAAATCAAAACTTAGCAACGAAGAAATTTATAATCTAGATGAAAGTGTTATTAACTTCTATGCAAAACTTCTTGCAGAAGAAGAAGATAGTATACTAAGAGAATTTGCTGATCGTTTTACTAATAGAAAACTTTTTGCTTTTTATGAAGTCAAGACAAAAGATGAAGTAGAATATTATCATCAAAAGGTAAAAGATTTTGGTTATGATGATAGATATTATTTTTTCAGTGATAGGCCAAAGCAAATTGTATATAAAAAATATGGCAAGAATGATTTATCTAATGTAATGATATTAACAAAGGACAATAAAGTAGTAGAAATAAGCAAAATATCTTCAGTAGTAAAATCATTAAGTAGTGATAGAGTTAGTGAGGATTCTGATTACATTGTTTTAATACCAAAAGAAATAAAATAGTTTAAATATACTTTATTTATTAAACATTTTTACACATAACAGGAAATATTATAATTGTTTACATTTAAAAAAATCATGCTATAATCTTATGCATAGGTGATTTAATGCGGAAAAAAGTTGCTATCAAGATGAATACTATAACCAATAAAAATGGTGAAGAAATAGTTGATTCAATTGTTTCTTGTGGGTTTTTAGAGGATAAAGGTTCATTGCAATCAATTTCATTTTTTGATAAAGAATCACCCATTTTGTTTGAGGTTACAAATAGTAAAGTTGTTGTTAATAAAAAAATAAATTCAATTGAAAACATTTATGAATTTAGCAATAAAGAATTGACAGTTCTTAATTACAAAACAGAATTTGGAGTATTTAAGTTCAAGATACTTACTAAAGAAATTAACTTTGGAAGCGAAATGATAGAAATAAAATATGATTTAATTTATGATGAGCAGACAAAGAGTGCGTTTATCGTTAAATTATTCTACAAGGAGCAAGAGGATGAATATTAGTTCGAAAATTAGAAATGTAATTGTATGTGCATTAAAAGAAATTAATGAGGACATTGATGCCAATGGTCTTAATTTTGTCATAGAAATACCAAAAGATAATAAAAATGGTGATTATGCTAGCAATATTGCTTTGCAATTGACAAAAATAATTAAAAAGAAACCTAGAGAAATAGCAGAAGATATCATAAGTCATATTAATCTAATAGATAATAATATTGAACGCATTGAAATAGCTGGACCTGGGTTTATTAATTTTTATATTAAGCAAGATAGTTTAGCCGAGATAATTTCCAAAATAATTAGTAAAGGTGATGACTATGGCAAAAGTAGCCATGGAGCAGGCCTTAGTTACAATGTAGAATTCATAAGTGCTAATCCCACTGGAAGACTTCATTTGGGACATGCTCGTCAAGCAGCTCTTGGAGATTCTTTATGTAGAATTTTGGAAGCATCTGGGTATAGTGTTACAAGAGAGTACTATGTAAATGATGCTGGTAACCAAATTCACAATTTAACTTTATCAGTTAAAGCAAGATACTTACAACTTTGTGGTAAGGAAGCAGTTTTACCAGAAGATGGATATCATGGCGAAGATATTATTGAAATAGCAAAAAAATTATATGATGAATATGGAGATAAATTTATTGATGATAATACAGAAGATACTTATTGGTTAATAAGGAATAAGTCTGTAGAGTTTGAACTTGAGCAGATTAAAAAAGACTTGCTAGATTTTAGAGTTGAAATGGATACTTTTTCCAGCGAATCGGAAATAAGAAAAAGAGGTATGGTTGAACACACTATTGAGATATTGAAGTTTTCTGGAAATGTTTATACTAAAGATAATGCTTTGTGGCTAAAATCAACAGATTATGGAGATGACAAGGATAGGGTCCTTATAAAATCAGATGGTAGTTATACATATCTGACTCCTGATATTGCATATCACATTGATAAACTATCTAGAGGATATAACTATTTAGTTGATCTTTTAGGTGCAGATCACCATGGATATATAAATAGATTAAAAGCTTCTATAATGGCATTAGGTCATAATTCAGATAAACTAGAAGTTGATATTGTTCAAATGGTTAGATTAATTAAAGATGGCGAAGAATTTAAAATGTCCAAAAGAAGTGGCAATGCTATAACACTAAAAGAATTATGTAATGAGGTTGGTGTTGATGCAGTAAGATATTTCTTTATATCAAGAAGTGGGTCATCACATCTTGATTTTGATATTGGTCTTGCCAAGAGTTATTCAAGTGATAATCCTGTCTATTATGCGCAGTATGCTCATGCTAGAATGTGCTCTATTTTGGAAAGTGCAAAAAAATTAGAGTTGCAACCAGTTGAAGTGTATGATAAGATTTCCACTACCAACGAGACAGCTTTACTGAAAATTTTAATGGAATTTGAAGATGTGATTATTGACTGTGCTCAAAATAGAGCACCTTACAAAATGGCAAATTACATTCAACATATTGCACAATTGTTCCATTCATTTTATAATGAATGTCGCGTGATAGATGAAAATAATCTAGAATTGACATCTCAAAGGCTAAAATTAGTACAAGCAACGAAGATAGTTTTAGCAAATGCCTTGTCATTAATAGGTGTTAGTGCTCCTCAAAGCATGTAATGAAAGGATGAATTAAAATAATGACAACAAAAAAATCAATGGTTAATGTAGCTTATGAAGTTATGAGTAAAAAGAAAAAAGCAGTTGAATTCTTAAAATTATATGATGAAATTAGTCAAACTTTAGGCTTTGATGAAGAAACACGAGCTAAGAATATTTCAAATTTTTATACTCAATTAATTCTTGATGGACGCTTTGTTACATTAGGGGAGAATACTTGGGATCTTAGATCTAGACATACTTTTGATAAAGTTCACATAGATATGAATGAAATATATGTAGAAGAAGATGAAGAAATAATTGATGAAATCGATGAAGAAAGCATTGATGAATTTAGTGAAAATAGTAATGAAGAAGATGAAAATGGTGAAGAGCCAAGAAGCAATGATTTAGCTGGAATGCACATTGTTAAAGAAGAGGATGAGTAATTTTGACACTAGCAATAGTGTCTTTTTATTTATTTTGGTGTAAAATTTTGAAAAGGAGGAGATACGTAATGCAAGATAAAGATATTAAAAATCTTAAAAAGTTATTAATAATTAAAATGACAGCTTTTGAAAATAATGAAGAGACTGAAAAAGAAGAAAATGAAGATGAAATTGAGGATGATGATAACCTTGAAGATGAAGAAGAAGATGATAATGAAGAAGAAAATGATGCCGATGATGAGGTGGAAGACGATAATTACTAAATTTTATTGAAATGTTTTTTTGTAAAAGAAATTGTTTTTAAAAGTGATTTAATTTTATTTTTAATATGCTATAATTTATTTATAAGTTTTTTATATTTTTTTATTGTGGCTAAAAAACTTGAATAAATAAAAAAAGGAAGAGGGAAAAATGAAGAGAATTCTAAAATTATTAGCTATTGGGTCTTTAGCAGTAGGAATGGTAGCATGTGGTAGTAAAACTACTTACGAAATTGCTATGATTACCGACATTGGTTCTATTGA
>JBAXYK010000013.1:0-10278 GCA_041670825.1 Bacilli bacterium
AAACAAATGTTAGAAATAGCAACATTAAAAAAGACAGATTCTTTATTGAAACTAAATAATTTGTCTCCTAAAAAATCTTTGGGACAAAACTTTTTAATCAACCCATTAATAGCAGAAGATATAATCAAGAAATCTGATTTAAATACAAGTAATGTTGTTATAGAAATAGGACCAGGTCTTGGGGCTCTAAGTGAAAAAATAGCAGTATTAGCAAAAAAATTGATATGTTATGAAATAGATTCAGATTTAGTTCCTATTTTAAAAGAAGAATTATCAATCTTCCCTAATGTCGAGATATTTAATATTGATTTTTTGAAGGTTGATTTTAAAAAAATCATTAATGATATTGATTCAAATGAAATAGTTATAATCTCTAATTTGCCTTATTACATAACTAGTGAGATATTGTATAAAATATTTCAAGATGATAGCAAAAAAATAAAAAAAGTAATAACAATGATGCAAAAAGAAGTAGGAAATAAAATAGTAAAAAACGAAAAAGGTAAAAATCAAAGTGAATTAGCAGTTTTGGCTAATGTATTTGCAGATACTAAAATAATTAAATATGTTTCTAAGAACGATTTTTTACCAAGACCCAAAATTGATTCTATTGTAGTTGAGTTTCTATTTAATAATAAAAATGATATAGATAAAGGTTTATTCATTAAGGTTGTTAAAACTATCTTTGCTCAAAGGAGAAAGACTATTTATAATAATCTAAATCAAAGAATTAATAATAAAGAAATTAGTGAAAAGATTCTAAATGAATGCAATATAGAATTATCACAAAGAGCTGAGGATCTAGATATTATCAAGTTTATTGAATTAGCCCAAAAAATTAGTACTTATAAAGAGGTGGATTTATTATGAAAATTAATAGTTATGCCAAAATAAATCTTTTGTTAATTGTGGACTTTTTAAATAACAATAGCTCCCTTCATAATATAAAATCAGTAGTATCGCAAGTTAATTTATATGATATAGTTGATTTAAATGTAATAAAAGACAGCAAACAAATCAAGATTTCTTGTAATGATAAAAATGTTCCTTGCGATAATAACAATACAGTATATAAAGTTCTTGAGTCTTTACAAAAATATGCTAACTTGGACTGTGGATTTGATGTTCATATTGAAAAAAACATTCCAATTATGGCTGGTCTTGGAGGCGGGAGTTCGAATGCGGCTTATTGCTTAATTCTAGCTTGTCAAATTTTAAGGCTGAATTATAGTATTAATGATTATATGGAAATAGTATCGGAGTTGGGTTCTGATATTCCATTGTTTTTCTATGAGTCATCAGTTTATATGGAAGGAACTGGCAATATTATTAAACCAATAGTAAATGAAATAGATCCATATATCTTAATTGTTAAAGAAAAAAATAAAGGATTGTCCACCAAAGATGTATATAAGGAATTTGATAATATTCATAATGAAAGTAAATTTGATAGTAATAAACTAATTATGAATCTAGAAAATGGAATTTATAAAGAAGCAATTGTTGATATGCATAATGATTTAGAATATCCTGCCATTAGATTATGTCCATCAATAGGTGAAATAAAAGCCAAATTACTATCTTTGGGATTTGATTTTGTGATGGTAAGCGGGAGTGGGTCATCTATTTTTGCTCTTACTCAAGATAAAAAAATAATAAACAATGCCTTATCTCAATTCGATAATAAAATTTATTTTGTAAAGTCTTGTCAAAAAGTCTATTGAATATAGATTTATAAACTTTTTTGCGATATTATAATATAGTAGTTGATTCTAAAAGGGCGTTTAGGGGGAAGAGTTATGCTAGAAAAAACTGTCGTATTTGCTTTAACAGCCAACAAGGATATGGCACTTGAGGTTGTTAATCAATTAGGGTTAGAACTAGGTGATGTTGAAGTAAAACATTTTGCTGATGGCGAAGTTATGGTAGAGACACTCCAATCGGTAAGAGGCAAAAATGTTTATATAATTCAATCCACTTGTTCACCAGTTACTGAAAGATTAATGGAAGTATTAGTATTTGCTGATGGCTTGAAAAGAGGTTCTGCAAGAGAAATTAATGCAGTTATTCCTTATTATGGATATGCAAGACAAGATAGAAAAGCAAAAGCTAGAGAGCCTATTTCAGCAAAGTTAGTCGCTGATTTATTACAAGTTTCAGGAATTCATAGAGTAATAACTATGGACTTACACGCACCGCAAATCCAAGGATTTTTCGATTGTCCAGTCGATGATTTATCTGCAATACCATTATTTGGTAGGTATTTTAAGAAAATCATAAATAAAGATGAAGAAATAGTTGTTGTTTCTCCAGACCATGGCGGAACAACAAGGGCAAGAAAATTAGGAACTATATTAAATGCTCCAATTGCTATTATTGATAAAAGAAGACCTAAACCTAATGTTGCCGAAGTAATGGGCATAATTGGTGATGTTAAAGGAAAAGTAGCAATCATGATAGATGATATTATAGATACAGGAGGCACAATTTGTGCAGGAGCAAAAGCTTTAATGGATGCAGGAGCAAGTAGAGTTTATGCCGCTTGTTCACATGGAATATTTTCTGGCGATGCAATTAAAAAATTGCAATGCTCTGTATTTGATGAAATTGTAATAACTAATACAATACCTTTAAGTGAAGAGAAAAAAATAAGTAAGATAAAAGTTCTTTCCGTTGCTCCAATGATTGCAAAAGCAATAGAGCACATTGAACTGGGCTTACCATTAAGCATAGTATACGATTTGTACAATATATAAAAATAAAAAGGGCTTTTGCCCTTTTTACTGCTTAAAAGAGGTGAATTGATGAAAAAAAATCAATTAATTAAATTGCCTAATTTCTTGTTTTGGCATTTAGGATACCCTTTTGTTAAAATTTTTTTGAAACTTAAACTAAACCTAAAAAGTGAGAAACTAAATTTCAAAGAAATTAAAGGTCCTTGTGTTATTTTGGGTAAGCATCAATCAATTTATGATCCTCTTATAATGGGTATTTCATCATATCCACGAAGGATTAATTTTATAGGTGGATATACATATTTTTATAATAATTTTTTAAGCATATTATTCAAATTACTTCAGGTAATTCCTAAATTTCAATATCAAAACGACATTTTGGCTATGAGGAAAATAATGGAGGTAAAAGAAAAAGGTGGAATAATTGGTCTTTTTCCTACTGGGAGACTCCCAAGTTGTGGAGTTGGTCAACAAACAACAGATTCTCTTACTAAATTATTGATTAAAATGAAAATTCCTGTTTATTTTTTAAATATAGAAGGTGCTTATTTATCATCACCAAAATGGGCAGTTAACAAAAGAAGAGGCGAAGTTCATTCATCAGTCTGTCTATTAATACCAGAAGAAAAATTAGTAAACGAAAATCTTGAAGCTTTAACAAGATTAATAGATAAAAAGCTTTATTACAATGAATATGAATGGCAAAAGAAAAACATGATAATATATAAAGGCAAAAATTTGGCAGAGAAACTAGAGAATATATTATATAAATGCCCTAGTTGTGGCACAGAATTCATGACAAAAAGTTATAATAACCATATTCAATGTCGAAAATGCAGGATGGATTTAACAATAGATGAATATGGGTTTTTCAAAGAAAATAGTTTTTTTGATAGTCCATTAGATTGGTATATTTATCAAGAAAAAATGGTCAATGAAGAGATAAGGAATAATCAAATTATCCTTAAGTCAAAAGCTAAAGTATACTCTCCCAATCAAAAGACTAAAAAGATTGAATTGTTAGGGGAAGGAATTGTTGAATTAATTAAAGGAAAAGAAATAGTTTTTGTTGATTCTTATAGTAAAGATAAATTAATTTTTGATTTAAAAAATGTTCAATCTTTGCCTTATAGGGCAGGAGAAAATTTTGAGATATCCAAAAATATGGGTATTTATAAATTTGTTTTAGAAAATGGCCAAGAGTCTGTTAAATGGTCAATTGTAGTAGAACAAATATACAAAGAAAAATTAAAGAGTTTAAGTTGATAAAGTAAAAGTTTTACATTATACTATTTATGCCATATCAATGTTTGTCTATGAACCAGGTCAGGATCGGAAGGTAGCAGCCTTAAATAGTTTAAATATGTGATATGGCACTTTTATTAGGAGAATTTAATGGATATTAAATATATGAGAGCAGCCTTAAAGATGGCACAAAAAGGATTAGAAAAAGATGAGGTTCCTATTGGGTGTGTTATCGTAAAAGATGACAAGATAATTGCAAAAGCCACAAACTCAAAAGAAAAAAAGAAATCATCTGTTTTTCATGCTGAAATAAATTGTTTAATAAAAGCTGCAAAAATTATTGGTGACTGGAGACTTGATGGTTGTGATGTTTATGTTACTTTAGAGCCTTGTATAATGTGTGTAGGTGCTTTAATAAATTATCGTGTTTCCAACATTTATTTTGGTGCTTACGACTTTAAAGGAGGAGCTTTATCCTCAAATGTAAAGTTATTACAAACAAAAGGACTTAATCATTACCCTGCTTTCATTGGAGGAATAATGGAGAAAGAGTGTTCTCAAATATTAAAAGATTACTTTAAAGATAAAAGAGAAAAATAGTTAAATTATTTTTCCTTTTTTTATCAACAAAACGCCTCTATTTATAGTATAATAATCTTACAAGTAGGTGGTTATAGTGGCGTATAAAGCATTATATAGAATATATAGACCTCAAACCTTTGATGAGGTTGTTGGTCAAAAATATATTTTGCAAACATTAAAAAATGCAATAAATCAAAATAAGATAGCTCATGCCTATCTTTTTACTGGTCCAAGAGGTACTGGTAAAACCACTCTAGCTAAATTACTTGCAAAGGGAGTAAATTGTACAAGTACATTTGATGATAAGCCATGTAATGAATGTGATAATTGTACAGCAATTGCTGAAGGCATACATCCAGATGTAATAGAAATTGATGCTGCAAGTAATAATGGTGTTGATGAGGTAAGAGATTTAATAGATAAAGTAAAATATGCACCAATAGAAGGCAAATATAAAGTTTATATTATAGATGAAGTTCATATGATGTCTCAAGGAGCATTCAATGCTTTATTAAAAACCTTAGAAGAACCACCAGCTCATGTAATATTTATATTAGCAACAACAGAAGTTCATAAAGTTTTACCAACAATAATTTCTAGATGTCAAAGATTTGATTTTGGTAAGGTTTCAATAGAAGATATTAAAAAGAAAATTATAGAGATCCTAAATCAAGAAGGAGTTAACTACGAAGAAGAAGCAATTGAACTAATTGCTGAATTAGCAGATGGTGGAGTAAGAGATGCAATTGGTATACTAGACCAAGCCATTGCGTATGCTGGTAATGATTTGAAAGCACAGCACGTTAGAGACATATATGGTGTAGCATCAACAGCAGAAATAGTTGAATTTATTGAGTTATTCAATAAAGGAGATACAGCATCTAGTCTAGATAGAATAAATGACTTTGATTATAGAGGAATAGATATTGCACGTTTTACATCATCGTTGATAGATATACTTAAAGAGATAATTGTATTTAATAATACTAAAAATCCTGATTTTTTAACATTAACCAATAAAGAAAGCATAATTAAGGAAGCTGAAAATATTGGTGTTAATACTGCTTTTGATTATATAAATATTTTAATTGAAGCATTAGACAATTATCGCAGAGTTAATAGTCCTCGTTCATTTTTTGAATTGGCAATATTAAAATTGTGTGAAGTCTCTAAAAAACAAAAAAATGTAATAAATGATTTCGTAGCAAATCAGAATAAAGAGGAAAAAGTTGAAGTTATTAAAAAAGAAAAAGTAGTTGAAAAGAAAGAAGTTGTTGTAGAAATTGAAGATGTTTTGAGCAAAGAAGAAAAAACTGAAATCAAAGAAGAAATACAAGTCAAGGAAGAGGTAAAAGAAGAGATAATTGTAAAAGAAAATGATAAACCTACAATAAATATCAAAGCACAAGAAAGCATAATTTTTTCTGATGATGATGTTTTAAATGTTTTGGTTCAAGCTACAAAAAGTGACAAAGACTTTGTTTTAAGTAGGTGGAGATTATTAAAAAGTTATATGACTCAATCAAAGTATGCTGGGGCAGTAAGTTTAATTCTAGATGGTAAGCCTGAAGCAGTAGCTCCAACAGGGATAGTATTGAGTTATTTAGATAAACCACAAGCTAATTTAGTTAATAAAGCTGCTAACTATTTGCTTGTGCAAGATTTTTTGGTAGAGTTGCTTGGTAAAAATTTTGTTTTTTATGCAATAACAGATGATGATTTTAAAAGGCATAAAAATGATTTCTTGTTGAAGCGCAGTTCTAATAAATTACCCGCGCCCCAAGAAATAAAACAGCCAAAAATAAATGAAAATACCATTGAGGATAAGAATGAAGTTTCTGAAGTTAAAGATGAGTCTAATAAAGCTCTAGAACTTGGAGAGTCATTATTTGGTTCATTTTTGAAAGTTGAGGATAAATAAGATGAAATATCCAGTGTCGTTTGAAAAGTTAGTAGAATCTTTGGCTAGACTCCCAGGAATAGGGACAAAATCTGCAGAAAGAATGGCATATCAAATAATTGATATGGACATGAAAGATATTCAAGAATTCGCTTCAAGTCTTATAGATTCTAAAACAAAAATACATCATTGCAAAATATGTGGACAAATTACTGAAAATGACTTGTGTGATGTATGCCTAGATAGTTCGCGCGATGAATCAATTATATGTGTTGTGCAAACACCTAAAGATGCTTTTGCACTAGAAAGAGCCAAAGAATATAAAGGTAAATATCACATATTGCATGGCGTTATTTCGGTTACAAACGGAACTGGTCCTAGCGATATAAATATCTCATCTTTAATAGAAAGAATTACTAATGGAAAAGTAAAAGAGATTATAATAGCTACTAACCCTAATATAGAGGGAGAAACAACAGCTCATTACATTGCAAAAATACTTGAAAAATATGATGTTGTTGTTACAAGACTTGCATATGGACTACCAGTTGGGGGCAATTTAGATTATACAGATGAATTTACTTTGCTAAAAGCAATAGAAGGCAGAAAAAAAATATAGTTATTTAAGAAGAGATAATTTATTAAATATCTCTTCTTTTATATAAGACTTATTATTTATAGAAATAAGAACGCAGTTAATATATAATATTCTATAGATATGTATACTTATTTGAGGTGAAAATATGGCTTTATTTATTACAATAGAAGGACCTGAAGGAAGTGGTAAGACCACAACTTGTTTGCGTCTTATAAAAAACATGGAAGAAAAAGGAATAAATGTTTTATATACAAGAGAGCCAGGGGGCAGTGAAATAGCTGAAGAAATAAGACAAATAATATTAAATAAAAAGAATACAGCTATGGACAAAAATACTGAAGCACTTTTATATGCAGCGGCAAGAAGACAACACCTTGTAGAGAAAGTACTTCCAGCATTAAAAGAAGGTAAAATAGTTATATGTGATCGTTTTATTGATAGTTCCCTTGCCTATCAAGGATATGCTAGAGGATTAGGAATAGATGAAGTATTAAATGTTAATCTTTTTGCAACAAAAGGGATGCTCCCAGATTTGACGATTTATTTTAAAATTGATGCTTTTGAGGGATTAAAAAGAATAAATAAGGATATAAATAGAGAGGTTAATAGATTGGATTTAGAGAAAATAGAATTTCACCAAAAAGTTTGTGAGGGATATGAGATATTACTTAAAAAATATCCTCAAAGAATTAAACCCATAGATGCTTCATTAGGTTTTGATGAGGTTTACGAACAACTAGAAAAACTCGTCTATAAAAAAATTGAGGAAATGGAAAAAGATGGTTAAAAGTATTCTTGAAGCTTCACAAAAAGTTGCTTATAAAACAATTTATAATGCTTTTTTAAACAACAAGAGAAGTCACGCCTATTTAATTAGTGCTACTAAAGGGGCACCAACAAAAGAAATGGCAATTTTTCTTGCGCAAAGTTTTTTGTGCGAGAATCCTGCTCCTCTTGCATGTGAAGAATGCTTAACTTGTATAAGAGTTGCAGATGGTAGTTATAGCGATTTTATTTTGGTCGATGGATCAAAGTCAACTATTAAAAAAGAAGATGTAGAATATATACAATCAGCATTTTCTAAAACAGCTTTAGAAATTAAAGGTTTAAAAATATATATTATTCATTTGATTGAAAAAGCTACTGCAGGAGCAATAAATTCTCTTTTGAAGTTTTTGGAAGACCCTACAGATGATGTGGTAGCTATTTTGACTACAGAAAACATTAATATGGTATTAGATACTATAATTTCAAGATGTCAGTTACTAAGATTAATGACCTTTTCAAAAGAAGAGATTATAGCTGAAATAGAAAACAAAGGTGTGGATCATGAAGATGCTTTAATTCTATCTTCAAAATATAGTGATGTTGAAGATATTATGGATATATATGAAAATCATGAATTCATAATGATTAAAGATTTAGTTGTGGAAACAGTGATTCAGATTGAAAAGAATATTAGTGGATTGAATTATTTTGTTCAAAATGAGGTTATGCCAAAAATTAAGAAAGATAAAAATAATTGTTTTGTTTATCTCGATTTATTGGAAACCTTATTACAAGATGTGTTAAAATTATCATTAGGTCAACAAATACTATTTGTTAATCAAAAAGACACTTTAACTAAATTAGTTATGGAAAAAATAAATGTTCAAAAAATGATTGAACACATAATGCTAGAGAAAAATAAAATATTTTTTAATTGTGAAGTAAATTTACTTTTAGATAGTTTATTTTATAAGATAGTTTACGATAAAGGAGAGTGATTATATGGTTCATGAAATTAATGAAATGGATGAAAATTTATCTCATTTAGAAGATGATAATAAATCCATATTTGATAATGAAGAAAGTGGTAGGCATTATACTGAGGGATATATTGTAGGAGTCAGTTTTTTGGGCAACTCTAAATCTTATTTTTTCCATTCATATGATAGTAATTTCGTAAATGGAGAAAAAGTTGTTGTGGAGACAGTAAGAGGTATTGAACTTGGTAGTGTTACTAAAGAGCCAAAAAATATAAAAGAATTTTCTGGGGATTTAGTTTTACGACCAATAATTCGAAAAAGTGATGAAAAAGATATAAAAAATTATGAAGATAATATTATAAATGCTAGCAAGGCATTAGAAGTATGCAAGGAATCTGTTGAGAAATTAGGATTAGATATGCGGTTATTGAAAGCGGATTATACTCTAGATGCTTCTAAAATAATAATTGTTTATTCTTCAGAAAATCGCGTTGATTTTAGAGAATTATTGAAAGATTTAGCTGCAAAACTAAAATGCAGAATTGAATTAAGACAAATAGGTACAAGAGATCGCTCAAAAATAATTGGGGGATTAGGTGTTTGTGGATTACCATTATGCTGCAATACTTTTTTGGGTACATTTGATGGCATAAGTATAAATATGGCTAAAAATCAATTTTTAGTATTAAATATTCAAAAATTATCTGGTCATTGTGGCAAATTAATCTGTTGTTTAAAATATGAAGATGATAATTATAGTGAGCAAAGAAAAGGATTACCAAAGATTGGTCAAAAAATCTTTTATCAAAATGAACAATATAAAGTTACTAGCATCAATATTCTTACAAAACAAGTTAGGTTAGAAAATAAGGAAAATGTTCAAACTATTAATTTGAAAGAACTAATGGACATAGTAAATAATCAGAAAAACAGGTGATGATGATGGCTTATAATTCTACTTTATATGTTGTGGCAACTCCAATTGGAAATCTTGAGGAGATGACACCAAGGGCAATAAGGATACTAAGCGAAGTTGAGATAATTGCTTGTGAAGATACAAGAGAGACACTAAAACTTTGCAAGCATTTTGGTATTTCTAAACCGCTTATTTCTTGTCACGAACATAATGAGTATTATGTAGTTA
Source organism: Bacilli bacterium (assembly GCA_041670825.1). Taxonomy (GTDB): domain Bacteria; phylum Bacillota_I; class Bacilli_A; order RFN20; family UBA1709; genus JAQUUH01. The sequence goes on from JBAXYK010000013.1 coordinate 9,953, forward strand.
ATAAGATAATAGAATATTTACAAGAAGGCAAAGATATAGCCATTGTTAGTGATGCTGGATATCCAGGTATATCTGATCCAGGTGAACGAGTTGTAGCAAAATGCATAGAAAAAGGATTCAATGTTGTAGTTATTTCTGGTCCTTGCGCATTTATTAATGCCCTTGTTGGATCTGGACTTGATACATCACATTTCTTATTTTATGGGTTTCTTCCTTCCAAAAAAGGTGAACGGACAAAAGAGTTAGCAAAATTATCAAAAAACGAGAATACATTGATTTTCTATGAGGCACCTCATAGAATTTTAGAAACCCTCATAGATATGAAA
>JBAXYK010000014.1:0-10199 GCA_041670825.1 Bacilli bacterium
GATTCTTTCATAATATTAACAACTTCATCAATATCTTTTTCGTTATCAATCCACATTCTATATCTTAAAGCCCATAAAAACTTTTCTGGAACTTCCTCTCCAACAGAATGATTTCCATCTGGAATTAAAGAGCATATCCTGATTCTTTTTCTTTGGATTTCCATGTCAGCAAAATACAATTTATTTTTTCTTAAACCAATATATTGTGGCAAAATATAAAGTTGCATGTCAGGACATAATTCCTGAATGCCTTTTAAAATTCTTTGAGCAATATTAACTAAATTTGAATCCTTATCTTGCAAGTATTCTTCCATTGTTATTGGTTGATTACCTGTTCGTTTTGCGTCGTCTGAATTCTTCTCTACTTTTTTATTTCTCTTTTCAAAAAAAGGTAATTCTTGACTTTGTTCTCTTTCTTCCTTAACAAAAGGAATATTAAGAATGTCATCAATAAATTCTTGTGTTAAATCTATCTGCCAACGACTTGACATGAATTTAAACAATCTAACGCCTCTTTGGTATATTTCCTTTGGAGTCCAATTATCATTTCGAGATACTTCAAGCGCAGAGAAAGAGTTATCCGCATATCTTTGTCTTTTTACTTCAAATTCATAATTTTGCAAAGATGAATTTATTGAGCGAGATAATGGAAGAAGATTACCAAGAGATTGAGTTAATAATTTCTTTTCATTATCATCATAATCTCTATAAGTATTTACCCAATACCATTCATCTGGTGTTTGTGGATATATGTGCTCAATAGAAACTTTGTCTTTTTCTGTTTTGGCAAAATAATTTTTTCCATCAATTTTATTTATTCCAACGTCACTAATAGATACTTCGTATTCATACAAGAAATATCTTAAATCGCGCCAACTATAATAACCCTCATAGTTTGTGTAATTTCTCTTCATTCTTGACCTAAATTTTTCCAAAGCTTCTTGCAATAGATTCTGGTCATCACACAATGTTTCAATTTCAATTATTATATCTTCAAAATTCACAGTTCCTTTAAGCAAATCTTTTGCTCTTGCCATAAACTGACTGCTCTTATAAGATGCTTGGAACATACCTAATCTAAAATAAACAAAAATAAATTTTTCTATTACTTTAAATAATGCAAGTCTTTTCTCAGTAACATCTCCATTTTTTGCAATAGCAACCATTATCAATGGCCTAAAATAGTTAATTCCAACATTATTTAATTTATCTATCCAAATTTTTTCATCTCTTGTAAGGGTAGAGCATTCAAAAGGGAAATATGTATAATACCAAAATTTTGCATACTCATTTAAACTTTTTACATAATCTTTAATTTCATTTGCTTTAAGTTTTTTATTTGATTGTTTTGTTTCAACAATTTCAAAATCTTCTTCTTGTATTTCCTCTTCAGTTACATCAATTTCTTCTTGTGATACTTTAATTGTATCTTCAAAAACATTTCTTGGAGTGAATTTGTTTTTTAGTAAAAACTTAATATAATCATCACCAGTGTTTCTTGAATAGGTAAAATACAAAGCCCAATGAGCTCTTAAAAACTCATCGTCATTTAATGGCATATCTTTTTTTCTACCAAGTTGATGATAAACTTCTTTCCAAGCGTCATTTATATCACGTCTTAATCTATTTTTGGCTTCTTCATCAATTTCTTCATCTTTAAACAAGGTAGTTAGATATATAAGTCTATTTTTTAGTAATTCAAGATTTGATAATTTTTTACCTCTGTTGTTCATTGTTTCAAACGCAACAAACACATCAAAATCATCTTCAATTTCGTGAACATTGAACATAAATTTTGTTGTTAGATTTTGATAAATTTTATCTATAAAATCAAATCCTTTGTTTTTATAAATATCTGCAAGATTTTTTTTAAAAAACGATTTAGCAAATAATAAATTTTGAGTGTAGAAAGTTTGCTCAACTTCTGGTGCACCTTCTTCACCAAGAATTTCATATCTTAAACATTTAAAGCTTGGATTATCTGTTTCATAACCAAAAAGATAAGATGTGTTAATTCCATTTGCGCCTTTTTTAACGATATATTGAGATTTTATTTCTTCCAAAGTCCTATTCATAATAGAATTTTGTTTGTTTTCAATAGCGATATTAAGAATTTCGTTAATTAGAATAACACATGTTGTTATTCTTTGTTGACCATCAACGACATAGTAAGGTTTGTATCCACTTTGTTCAACTATCCATTTATCATCACCCCAAAGAGCAACTTCTTTTTTTGTAGCTCTTTTTAAGGATAACATTCCCGTATAATGATAATGTTCTGGATTAAGATTTATCAAATCTTCCCAAAAATCAACAAGTTGACTTTCTCTCCAAGCATATCCTCTTTGATAATCTGGAATTCTAAATATTGTTTGATTAAACTTCTCTGAAAGAGAATATAATTGGTCACTCATAGTTTCTCCTTAGTTTTAGCAATTATAACATATAACATTGATATATGCATCAAATTAACAAAAAAAATTACTTTTAATATAAATGAAATGGAAATTATGGTATTTCAAAAAAATAAGAGTTAAAAACTCTTATTTAATCTTTTTTGATATTTTTTTTTGCAACTATGACATGTTTGGTTTGTGGTTTCTTCGCAGTAGAACTTGCTTTAGCTGTTTTAGGTGCTTCTGTTTGTTCTTTATTATCTTCAACTCGTTCAACCCTTTCTATTTTCTTTGTTTCTATTTTTTCTTTTTCATTTGAATTTTTTATAGGTTCTTCTTTTGGAATTTTAGGTTTAATTATTTTTTCTGTTCCTGAAATTTTTATTGTTTCCGTTTCATAAGCCAATGGTTCAATGTTATGCAATCTTGTCCAAGATTCTTTAATTAAATCATAATCAGTTTCACTAACTGTAATATAATCTTCTTCAAGGTTCTTTTTTCTTTTGTAGTATATTCCACATATACTTAATACCGATATAATACAAATTATAAGGAATATAACCAATGGAGCAGTATCTGCTGGTTTACCATTAATCGCACTTCCGATTACAACTATTAGACTAAGTAAAGCTAAACCGCCTAAAAAATAAGCAAATCTCATCCAATTACGGAAAGCCCAGTTTCTTTTATATTCTTTATTAATTGAGCCCCATTCATAAGCCTCACCAGTTTTAACTGTTTTATTACAATTAGGACATTTGATAAATGGGGAGCCCATTTTTATTCCATCATATTTAAATATTGATTTCAAAATTGCGATTGCTATAACCCAAAATAATGCAGTAAAGCAAGTGCCTAACATTAATAATATCCAAAGAATTGAGAAATCACTTTCTCTTTTTAACACATGACCACAATGTGGGCAGCTTGATGTTGTTACTGTATATCTTATTGACATAATTTTCTCCTAATCATAAATTTTTCCACTCACTGAGTATATTCCATCGTTCCAATATTCTTCATTTGAATTAACAGTATATGTTTGATTACTACTAGTTCTATATCCATTTGATTTATATAATGTGACATATATTTTATATTCACTTGGAGTTCCATATGATGATTGATAAGAAGAAACATCAAGGCCTATTACAACACTAATACTACTTGGATTATTTGAATTTGAATAATCAAATGATGATTTAGGAGTAATTGAGTAACTATATTTTATTGTTCTATAATATGATGAACTACTTGTCACAGAACAACTTGAAGAAAAAGAGAAATAATCTTCAAAAGTATTTGTTGTTAAAGTAATTCCAGTATCGATTTCTTCCCAATAAGCATATAATGGTCCTACGTCATTATTTCCCCAGTTTCTCATACTTCCCATTGAAGAATTATAATATTGAGAACCTGAACCATTTCGATAATAATAGTATCCTTGAAAACTATACCCACTTTTAGTTGGAGCAGTCGCATATGGCATACTACTTCCGTATGTTACAACAACACTACTTGTTCCATTAATGCCTCCTTGTTTGTCAAGTGTAAGTGTATATGTAGAAGAATAACCGCCGTTTGTATAATCATCGTTTGCACTGTTTGAGCTGTTGACAATACCAACAATAATCATGATTGCTATAAATATTCCTATTACCCAGCCAACAACTTTTTTCCAATTATAATCAGAACTTCCGTTACTAGTTGGTCTTGTAGGAATAGAGCTTGTCGCTGGTCTTGAATATCCCAATGGAACAACTTTATTACAAAGCACTGTTAGTGTTTCTTTTAATTGTAAAAAATCTTTTTTGTCATTTTTTAATTTTTCGGCTATTACATCAATTTCTTTAAAAGTAAGTAACAAAACGTCTAATATTTTTATAAGGTTAATAATATATTCTTCCGAATTTGAAAGTTTTAATATCAAATCTTGTCTAGCCGAATAGTCATATTGTAATTTTTCGATTAATTTTTGTAAATCTTCTTGTGATTTGTTGCACATATTAATTACTTTGTTTCTTAAATCGTGAAGAAAATCCAAACTACCCGGATGTTGCGCCCCTCTGTTTGCAAAATTAACTTGTAAGGGTTGAGCTAGTTTATCCCAAGCATTTATTGCTTTTTTGAAAGCTGTAATGTTGTTTTGAAAAGTTTCATCAATGCTTCCGCTATTTATATATGTATTAGAATTATTTTCTATTAATTGAAATTTATCTTGACACAACTTTTTTTTATTCTCAAAAGCCTCTTGTAATAAATTTTCGTAGTGGACTAGTAAATCATCAATAAAGAAAGACATATAATCATTTTGTTCAACAAGCATGTTAAACAAAGAAATAATATCTTTTTGTTCCCAAAAATCAAAGTATTTTTTAACTGCTGAAGTGCAATCTTCTTTTAATTTTAATACAGCATTTTCTATAATATCTTCATTTCCAATAACTGAAAATCCAGCAATTTTTCTATTTTCGTTTATAGTTGTAAATAATTCATCAGTTCCTTTATCAAACCATTTTCCAACACTTATAATTGAAGAACAAATATCTTCCATATTCATTTCTTGTTCTTCTTCATCATTTTCCAAAAAATTGTTATCAAAATTTTCAAATACATCTTTTGAAAAATATTTAATTTCGTGGGTTATTCTTTTTTTAAGATTTGTTAATTCACTATAAGTAATATTAATTAATTCACCATCATCTGATAATAGTTGTTTATCTTCAAATAATTCTTGGAGCTTATTTCTGTCATCTTGTGGAGTAGCTCCTAATATCATAAAAGCATTCTTCATATTATACTCCAAATCCTATTTTTCTTCTTTCTTGTTTTTGTGGTAAGCCATCAATCGCTTCAATAATAGCTTGGTTGGTTATTTCATCTAATTTTAATTTTCCACAAATTAACGCTGCTTCTTTTATAACAAATGTCACATCAGCCAACGATTTTCCTTCTAATTTAGTAGCAATAGCATTTGTATCAACGTCTTTTGATACTGACACTTTACTTAATAAAGAATTAAGCAAACTAACTATTTCTTCTTTGCTTGGATAACCAACTTCAATATGGTGGTCAAATCTACCTTTTCTTAAAATTGCTGGGTCTATTTTGTTAAGCATGTTTGTCATAGCTATTACTATAACATGTTTTTTGTTTGCTTCCTGTATTTGTCTTAGAAATTCAGCAACTTCTTCAATATGATGATTACCATCTCCAGCTGAGTTTCTATCAGACAAATAACTTTCCATTTCATCAATGACAACTACTGACGGAGCATTTGTAATAGCATTTTCAAATACAGCAGATACTTTTTTGCTTGTATCGTGAATATAAGGGGATGCTATAGAAGATGAGTTTATCTCAAACTTTGGCAATTTAAGAAATTCAACAAGTTTGTCAACTGCGTAGGTTTTACCACAGCCGGGTGGACCATATAAGATAATTGATGATGGAAAGTCTATTCCAAGCTTTTTATATCTTTCTGGTTCATTTAATATATCTATGATATGTTCATTAAAAAACCTTTCTAATTCAGGCCTTCCAGTTAAAGTGAATTTTTTTTCATAACCAATACTCTCTTTTGCAATTGGCTTTGTCTCCGATTTTTCAATTGGAATTTTAATTAATTTTGATATTTTTTCAAAGTCATTTTCATTTAAAAATAGCGATTTGAAATTTCCTTCGCTAAAATGTTTGTTTTGATTTCCTGAAAAATAATATCCAAGCAAAGCATCATCGGACACTTCTTTACCAGAATATGTTGGCAAAAAATAGCCATATTCTTCAATGTAAATACCATCACTTAATGAAATGTTTATTAATTTTCTTATTTGTTTTAAAGCAAATACAAAGTTTAATGCTGATTGTCTTGTATTTGTTAGTCCACCCATTTCAACAACATTAAGTTGATAGATTTTATTGGATTTTAGATAGTAGTATTCATTCTCTTCAATAATTACTTTTACAAAAGGGTCAACAGTAAATAATAAGTTATCGTTTTTCCATTTATTGTATAGGGAAAGTTTGACAATTAATAAATTGCTATTAGTAATAGTTCTATATATTTCAAATTCATCTTTACTATATAACAATGCTTTTATTCTCACATTATTAACAACATTTCCCTTAATAAACATTACTTCTCCTTTTTATTTTGTTATACCAGATTTGTTTAACATATTATCTAATTCAGAACCTTTTCTTCTAATCATGATTTGAGATAATCTTGCAACAATATTTCTTAACTCGCTCAGATTATTGCTTTGTATAGCATTTGTTCCTTGTGCCACCAATTGTCTATAAAGAATTGGGTCAGTAAAGTCCTGTGGGTTTTCCGCCATTGATAAGAATATAATAACAAATGTTTCATCATTACTAAGCATTATTGTCGCCATTAGCTTAGATAATTCTTTTAATAAGATTTCCGCTTGAACATTTTTTGCATTTATGGCACTTTGAATAGATTCATGCAAATTTATGATTTGTTTTTGTTGTGCAGGAGTCGCTTTTTCTTTTATAACATTAAACATTTCCATTTGTTCATCAAGTTCTTTTTGCCAAATAGTAGATTGATTTTTTTTCATATAACTTGCCAATGAAGATTTAGTTTCTTGTGTTAATTCAAATAAGCTTTGGGTTTCTTCTGTATCAAGATTATCTTTATTTGTATAAGTTTCTATTTTATTAGATAATTCAGATAATTTCTCATCATATCCAGTTTTGTTTAAATCATCTATTTTGTCTATGATTTCATTAGCTTCATCAACAATATCAGTAGTATCTGTTTCAAAGTTTATTTGACCACTTAATCTATTGTAGAAATTATCTCCATTAAGGGTAATGCCGACTGATGGAATTGTAACTTTTATTTCAATATTTCCACTATCATTAAATGTATAGTTACAATCAATAACACTTCCAGTAGGGATTATTCCATATTCAAAAGCATGGCCATCGATTTTTATATCGCCAATAAATCTGTTATATTCAATGCGTTCTGTAATTTCGCCTTCCCATAATTTTAATGAAACAAAATCATCACTTCCGGCGCTTATCCTTTTTGTAGTTTTGTATCTTACGGTTCCGCTTTTTGGTAATAATTCATCTTTTGTAATTAGATAATCAAGCATTGTCTTATGAGTTATTGGATCTTCCAATTCAACTCCAACAGAATGTGCAGCAGGTATATTGCCAATATTTACTAATGTTTTTGTGATTACAATTTTATTATTTTCCAATTTAATCTCTTGTCCATCTGCAAAACAATCAACAATATAATTATTTTCCCCTTGGTTAAACAAATCCAAAGTAATTACAGATTGATTTGCCAATTTTATTCTACCGCTATTCCAACCAGTTTCTATATTCCTAAATTCAAATTCTAATTCAGAAGCATTTTTATATATAACAGCTAATTTTGCTTTGTCAGCTGATGTTCTTGAATTATATCTAAACTCTAGCCCAAAATCTTTGGATTTCATAACTGCTTTATTGGTTTTTTGTCCACCTTTTTCATTCGTAAAATCAATGCTTTCTGCATATATTGCAGCACCATCACTTACAACAGTCATAGGGTTCACATCAAAATTTGTTGGTATTCCTAATTGTTCGGATACTCTATCTCTAAGTGGTTTATAATTTGAAGGACCTCCAACAAATACTATGTAATTAATATCTTCTGCCCTTAAACTTGAATTTTTGATAATTTCTCTTGTTTTTTCAATTGTTTCATCAATTTTAGGGAAAATAAGTTTATTAAATTCATCTCTTGTTATATCAACATCTAAATAAATTTCTTTATCATCTTCGTCTTTACAGTTTCCTTCGTTTTCATCAAGTTTTACAGTTGCACTATCTTTGGCTGATAATTCAATTTTTGCTTTTTCTGTTGACCAAATAGCCATTCTTAACAAAGAACTATACTTAGGATTTGTTCTTAAATCTTTTGGTAGATTAAAGTTTTTATATAACCAATCAATAATTAGATTATCAAATAGTAATTTATCAAAATCTCTGCCTCCACAAAAAGATATTCCATCGTTAGTTAATAGATTTACATTATTTCCAGTTCTCTCAGCAATAGATACATCAAATGTTCCACCGCCAAAATCATAGACTACAAATAAACCATTAATCTTCTTTACTCTTGCGATACTCATAATAGCCGCAACGGGTTCTTGTATTAAAGCAACTTTATTAATTCCAGCATTATATGCTGCTTGTTTTGTTGCGTCTTTTTGCATTTGATTAAATGAAGCAGGAACTGTTATTACAGTTGCAGTTTTTTCATCATTTCTAATATCTTCTGGTAAATAACTAAATAATGTTCTTAATATTTCAGAAGAACATTCTTCAGGTGTCATTTCAATATCGTTATAGTTAAAATGAATTTTAGTATTAGTTCCCATTATTCTTTTAAACAATTTTGCTGTATTGCTGGGGTCTCTGGGCTCGTTATTATAAGCACTTTGTCCATATATTTTTCCACCACGACGATTAATATAAATAACACTTGGAGTAACATCATTTTGTTCTGGACTTTTCCAAATTCTTGTTTCTTTTCCATCAAATGATGTAATTGAACTGTTTGTAGTTCCTAAATCAATACCAATAAACATTTTACTTACCTTCCTTTGTGTGTATTTTTGCTAAAATAACTGTTCCACTTTTTAAAATTTTACCTTCATCTTTTGTCACGAGTAAAGGTTCAATAACTTGCTCAATGATTAATTCATCGTTTTTTTCAAAATCCTCAATATTTAAAGGATTGACTGATAAACCATCATCATATTTCATTCCTTCAAGTTCAACATATTTAATATTATGACTATTCATTATTTCATTTAATTTGTCACAATGAAAATTATATGTAGAAAGATATTTTTGGCTTTTGTCAGATAATAATTTATTTATTAAAGATTTATATGATTTCATAAATCTGTATTCTTCAACAATCAGGTCGATTACAATATTTGAAATATCTTCACTATTTTTTTTATTCTTTTTTAAACACATATTATCCTCACTTAAAAAATAATAGCCCTTAGGTGTTTTTTCAATTTTGTATCCATAATCAATTAGATAACCAATGTTTCTTCCTACTGTTTTTCTATCACAAGATAGTCCAAGAGAATTTATGACCTTTGCAATAGTTGAATTTGTTAATGGGCGCTCCAAGGAAGAACCTTCCTTTAACATTTTCAAAACATACAGTATTATAGTTTTTTTTGCAATTATTCCTTTCATATATTTCCTATATACATTATAGCATGTTGTGGTGGACAATACTAGCCAAATCGTTATTATTTTTAAGATTCTATGTGTGTTGATTATAGTACAAAATTTTTCAAATGTATAGTAGTAATAACATATTTATTTACTTTTAATATAAATGAAATGGAAATTTTGATGTTTCAATCTTTTTGTTATCTGATAAACTTGAAATTTATACACAAGAAAAAACATGGGCTCCGCTCGGCAAATTACAAAACTCATGTTATTATATATTTATACTAACTTGATTATTTTATATTTTGTGTATGAAATAATAACACTTATAAATTATTTCTCTTGTGTTAAATTTAATTAAAAACGCACTCAGTCGCATTTAGTCAAAATGAGTAAAGTTCAGTATGATTTTTCAAAAAATGCTCATTTTTGAGACACTTAGGGACAATTGGGGACAGTGTGAAATCAACAAATACACCCCCATTTGAAAATTGTTGGCATAAAACATTGATTTTATGATGGTTTTGTGCGTGTGTAGTAGATATCTATTAAAATCGAATAGAATTTTGGTAAGGC
>JBAXYK010000015.1:0-9661 GCA_041670825.1 Bacilli bacterium
AACTTTTGAAATCCCATATTTCAAAATAAAACCATTTGCAACTAGAATCAAACCATATACAGCAATAACTACAATAGCAATGTCTTCAAAAAAATAATAAGCTGGAGATATTAATACAGAAAACACCAGTGATCTTATACCCCATTTTTTAAAAACTTTCGTCTCCTGCTTTTCTTTTTCAGAAGTAGCAGCTCCTGTTTTCAAAAAACATGATGTTATAAATTGCATTGCTCCCACTAAAATTGTTGCTCCAATCAAAGCCCAAACTCTGCCAGACATATATACACCTCAATTTCTCGTATATTCTAACATAATTTTGTGTTGTAAGCAAAAAAAAGAAACTCTTAATTGAGTTCCTTCTTTTAATTTATTAAATTATCCTAAAATCTCTGTTACGTTTCCAGCACCAACAGTTCTTCCACCCTCACGGATAGAGAATCTTGTACCTTGTTCAACAGCAATTGAGTGGATTAATTCAACTGTCATTTGAATGTTATCGCCTGGCATAACCATTTCTACACCTGCAGGTAATTCAATAATTCCTGTTACATCAGTTGTGCGGAAATAGAATTGAGGACGATAGTTTGCGAAGAATGGAGTATGACGTCCGCCTTCGTCTTTAGACAAGATGTAAACTTGAGCTTTAAACTTCTTGTGTGGGTGAACTGATCCTGGTTTTGCTAATACTTGACCACGAACAACTTCATCTCTATTAACACCACGAAGTAAAGCACCAATGTTATCTCCTGCTTCGGCGTAATCTAGTAATTTACGGAACATTTCTATACCAGTAACAACTGTTGCTTTTGTTTCTCTAATACCAACAATTTCTGCTGGATCATTTAGATTCAAACGACCACGTTCAACTCTTCCTGTTGCGACAGTTCCACGTCCTGTAATTGTAAAGACGTCTTCTACTGGCATTAAGAAAGGCTTATCTGTTTCACGAACTGGTAATGGAATGTAAGAATCTACTGCTTCCATTAATTTTAAAATGTTCTCTTCTTCTTTTGGATCTCCTTCAAGTGCCTTCAAAGCAGAACCTCTAATAACTGGGCAGTTATCACCATCAAAATCATATGAACTTAGTAATTCTCTTACTTCCATTTCTACTAAGTCAATTAATTCTGGATCATCTACTGCATCACATTTATTTAAGAAAACAATTATACGTGGAACTCCAACTTGTCTTGATAACAAGATGTGTTCACGAGTTTGTGGCATTGGTCCATCTGTTGCAGCAACAACTAGGATTGCACCATCCATTTGTGCAGCACCAGTAATCATGTTTTTAATATAGTCAGCATGCCCTGGGCAGTCAACGTGTGCGTAGTGACGAGTTCCTGTTTGATACTCAATGTGTGATGTATTAATTGTAATACCACGTGCTTTTTCTTCTGGAGCAGCATCGATTTCATCATATTTCTTTACTTCTCCACCATATTTTTTTGCTAGTACTGTAGTTATGGCCGCAGTTAATGTTGTTTTCCCGTGGTCAACGTGACCGATTGTTCCAATATTAACGTGTGGTTTACTTCTATCAAATTTCTGTTTTGCCATTTTTAAATCCTCCTGTTAATTTGTTATTTAATCTTATCTAATTCTAATAGATTACTGTAGTAAAATCAATAAAAAAGAAACAACCAAGCTATTAAGCATTATTCTTTTTGAAGATTTCTTCAGTAATTGATTTTGGTGCCTCATCGTAGCGAGCAAATTGCATTGAATAAGTACCTCTACCTTGAGTGGTAGAACGTAAATCTGTAGCATAACCAAACATTTCAGCTAATGGGATAAAGGCTTTAATGACTTGTGCATTGCCTCTTTGCTCCATTCCATCAATACTTCCACGTCTAGAATTTATGTCTCCCATTACATCTCCCATATACTCAGTTGGAACTGTTATCTCGACACTTGATATTGGTTCCAATAAGACTGGTTGACATATCTTGGCAGCATCTTTCAAAGCCATTGAAGCAGCTATTCTATAAGCCATTTCATTGGAGTCAACTTCGTGATAAGATCCATCATATAAAGTTGCTTTGATATCAATGACTGGGAAGCCACAGAATATACCATTTGCCAATGCTGCTTGTAATCCTTCATTGACTGGTTTGATATACTCACGAGGAACAGATCCTCCTACAACCTTATCGACAAATTCATATCCTTTGCCTGGATTTGGTTCAAATTTAATCTTAACATGACCATATTGACCACGACCACCAGATTGTTTAATATACTTGCCTTCAGCATCTCCAGCAATTTTAATTGTTTCTCTGTAAGAAACTTGTGGAGCTCCAACATTTGCCTCTACTTTAAACTCTCTTCTTAAACGGTCAACAATTATATCTAGATGTAATTCTCCCATACCAGCAATAATTGTTTGTCCAGTTTCATGGTTAGTATAAGCCTTGAAAGTTGGGTCTTCTTCTGCTAATTTTGCTAAAGCTAACCCAAGTTTGTCTTGGTCAGCTCTTGATTTTGGTTCTATTGCTTGGTGAATAACTGGTTCTGGGAATATCATTGATTCAAGTACAATTGGAGCACTTTCATCACATAGAGTATCACCTGTTGTTGTATCTTTTAGACCAACAGCTGCTGCTATATCACCAGCATAAACTTCTTCAACCTCTGAACGAGAATTAGCATGCATTAGCACAATTCTTCCAAGACGTTCTTTTATATTCTTTGTTGAATTGTATACATAACTACCAGCTTTAACACTTCCAGAATAAACTCTGAAGAATGCAAGTTTTCCAACAAATGGATCTGCCATTATTTTAAATGCTAAAGCAGAAAATGGAGCACTATCATCGGTTGCTCTTTCTTCAATTGTACCATTTGGAATAGTTCCTTTTGTATGAGGAACATCAAGTGGACAAGGAAGATAATCGATAACACCATCCAAAATTGGTTGTATACCTTTATTTTTATAAGCGGATCCAGCAAATACAGGGAAAAATTCACCAGCAATTACTGCCTTTCTTATAACTTTCTTAATTTCTTCTACTGAAGGTTCTTCTCCTTCCAAAACTTTCATCATCAATTCATCATCAAATGCTGCAAGTTTTTCTAGTAATTGTGCTCTTAATTGCTCACACTTTTCTTTTAAAGAATCTGGAATTGGTTTTTCAATAACCTTTACGCCTTTTTCTCCTTCAAAATAGTAAGCAACTCTTTTTATCAAATCACAAGAACCTTCAAAATTTGATTCTGCCCCTATTGGATATTGAACTGGATGAGCATTTGCTTCTAATCTTGTATGTAATGTCTTAACACACATATCAAAATCAGCACCAATTGCATCCATCTTGTTGACAAAAACTATTCTTGGAACTCCATACTTAGTTCCTTGTCTCCAAACTGTTTCAGTTTGAGGCTCGACACCATTCTTGCCATCCAACACTGTTATTGCTCCATCAAGTACACGTAATGATCTTTCAACTTCAACTGTAAAATCAACGTGCCCTGGAGTATCAATAATATTTATGCGGTTTCCCTTCCATACCGCTGTTGTAGCAGCGGATGTGATAGTTATACCACGTTCTCTTTCTTGAACCATCCAGTCCATCGTTGCACCACCATCATGAACTTCACCAATTTTATGAGTTCTACCAGTGAAAAACAATATACGTTCTGTTGTTGTTGTTTTGCCAGCATCGATGTGTGCCATAATTCCGATATTTCTAGTGTTCTCTAAAGAATATTGACGAGGCATAATCTTTCCCCCTTCCTTTGCATATTTATAACTCTCCTACCAACGATAGTGAGCAAACGCTTTATTTGCTTCAGCCATCTTGTGAGTATCATCGCGTTTTTTAACAGAAGCTCCAACTCCATTGGCAGCATCTATTATTTCGGCAGCTAAACGTTCTTCCATTCTCTTTTCAGAGCGAGAACGAGAGTAATTTACTAACCATCTTAGCCCTAAAGAAATTCTTCTTTCTTGGGAAACTTCAACTGGAACTTGATAGTTTGCACCACCAATTCTACGAACTTTTAATTCCAAAGATGGCATTATATTATTGATTGATTGTTCAAATACTTCGATAGCAGGACGCTGTGTTTTTTCTTCAACTAATTTAAATGCTGAATACAATATTTCTTGAGCAGTTCCTTTTTTGCCATCTAGCATAACTTTATTAATCAAACGTGTGACTAATTTTGAATTATATATTGGATCTGGCAAAACATCGCGTTTTGCTACACTTCCTTTACGTGGCATATTTTTTCCTCCTTCTCTACTTGCAACTATTTAGCTGCTTCTTTTGGTTTTTTTGCGCCATATTGAGAACGTGATTGACGACGTTTTTCAACACCGGCACAGTCAAGCGTTCCACGAATAATATGATAACGAACACCTGGTAAATCCTTGACACGACCTCCACGAATCATAACAACGCTATGCTCTTGTAGATTGTGACCTTCTCCTCCAATATAAGCTGTTACTTCATACCCATTGCTCAAACGAACACGAGCATATTTACGCAACGCTGAATTTGGCTTTTTAGGCGTCATTGTTCCAACACGAGTACATACTCCTCTTTTTTGAGGAGAAGGATTTGAAGTTTCTCTTTTCTTCAATGAATCCCAGCCCTTGTTTAATGCAGGCGATTTAGATTTCCAAGTAGTTTGAGTTCTTCCTTGGCGAACTAGTTGACTAATTGTTGGCATTATTTTTCTCCTTTCAACTTTTTTTACAAACACACAATACCAGGCGTTTTATTTTGCTTGTTTTTTTAAGTCTCTTCAAAACAAGAGACCTTTATTTATCACTATCAAACAGCATACCTTCTGGTACGGCAATATCAATTTTACATACTATTCCATTTTATGTCAATAAAAATCTGCAATATTTTACAACATTAAAAAAGAGACTGAATACTAATTCAATCTCTTTTAAAATTACATTGCAGAAGAATCAAGTTGTTCTTCTTGAGAATCTTCTTCAGCTGGCACAGAATCAATAGTTATCTTGTCATCGGCTACCTTGGCCGGAATAATGCTTTTTACTCCAGTTCCTGCTGGTATTAACTTACCAATGATTACATTTTCTTTTAATCCATGCAAATGATCAACTTTACCTTTAGTTGCAGCGTCAGTTAAGACTCTTGTTGTTTCTTGGAAAGAAGCTGCTGACAAGAATGAATCAGTTTCCAAAGAAGCCTTAGTTATTCCAAGAACGATAGGTCTAGCTACAGCTGGCCTTTTCCCTTCAAGTAATATTTCATTGTTTACTTTGGTGAATTCAAATATATCAACTTTCTTACCAGGTAGAAGATTAGTATCTCCACCCTCTACTATTAAAACTTTTTTAAACATTTGACGAACCATTACTTCGATATGTTTATCTGAAATTTCAATACCAGTTTGGCTATAAACCTTTTGTACTTCCTTTAGAATGTAGCCTTGAACATCGGAAACATCACTAACTTCAAGTAAGTGCTTAGGATTAATAGCACCTTCTGTAATTTTTTGACCATTTTTGACCTCTTCACCTTTTTTAACTCTGAGTTTTGCTCCATAAGGAGTTAAATATGTTTTGTTTTCAAGATCATTACAAATAACAACCTCGGCTCTGCCATTTTCTTTATCTTCCCTTATTTCATCAACAAATCCACTGATTTCACTAATTATAGCTTCTCCTTTTGGATTTCTTGCTTCAAATAATTCTTGAACTCTTGGCAAACCTTGAGTAATATCATCGCCACCAGCAACTCCACCAGTGTGGAATGTACGCATTGTTAATTGTGTACCTGGTTCACCAATAGATTGGGCAGCCATAACTCCTACTGCTTCTCCAATTTCTACTTGTTCCCCTGTTGCAAGGTTTCTTCCATAACACTTCTTACAAACACCATCTTTTGTTTGGCATCCAAATAAAGTTCTGATTTCTAAACTCTTTATACCAGAATTTACAATCTTTTTAGCAATATTAACATCAATCATTTGATTGTTTGAAACTATAATTTCACCACTTTTTGGATCAACTACATCATTCAATGGATATCTGCCAATCAATCTATCCTCAAATTTTTCAATTGTACGACTATCTTTTGAATCTAATAACTCATAAACAACTGTTCCATGATCAGTTCCACAATCTTCTTCTCTAACAATAACATCTTGTGCTACATCAACAAGTCTTCTAGTTAGATAGCCTGATTCTGCAGTTTTTAATGCTGTATCAGCTCCACCTTTTCTAGCTCCATGAGTTGAAATGAAGAACTCAGAAACTGTTAAACCTTCACGGAAAGAAGATTTAATTGGTAATTCAATGACATCTCCAGATGGATTATTCATTAAACCTCTCATACCTGATAATTGAAGGAAGTTAGAGGCGTTTCCTCTAGCACCAGAGTCTGCCATCATGTAAACTGGATTACTTGGATGAGATTCTAGTTGAACGTTCAATCCTTTTTGAATATTATCTTTAACATTTTCCCAAGTCTTTATAACATGGTTATGTCTTTCATCATTAGTTAATAAACCTCTTTCATACATCTTAGATACTTTGGAAATATTTTCTTCTGCTTCTTTAAATATTTCTGCCTTATTTTCATAAACATAAATATCATCAATAGAAACAGTTATAGATGATAAAGTAGCAAATTTGAATCCTTGATCTTTTAACTTATCAAGCATTAAAGATGTTTCCCTAGTTCCAAACTTAGAGAAAACTTCATTAATTATCTTTCCTAAATCCTTCTTTTTAAATGGAGAATTGATAGGCATCTTAGAAATTGCCTCTTTTATGTCCATTCCAGGTTTTAAGAAGAATTTTTCTGGAGTTGCTTCAAAGTTTGCAACTGATATCTCATTCAAGAATGGGAAATCTTTTGGGAATATACTATTAAAGATAGCTTTACCAACGCTTGTCAATAAATAACAATTCTTTTGTTCTTTTGTAAATGAATTATTATTTAACCCATTTGCACGAATCGCAATTCGATTATGAATATGAACTTTACCTGCCTGATAGGCTAGCAATACTTCATCATAGTTATTGAAAGCTTTTCCTTCACATTCTGCATAAAGTTCAAATTCTTGAGCTTTATCTTCATTCTTACTATTTCTATATTTTTTTGCTTTCTTCAAAAAGTCTTGCGGAGTTTTTTCGAGTGTCAAATAGTAGTTACCAAGAACCATATCTTGAGATGGTGTTACTATAGGTTTGCCATCTTTTGGACCAAGAATGTTTTTGGCTCCTAACATCAATTGTCTTGCCTCAGCAATAGCCTCTTCTGAAAGTGGAACGTGGACGGCCATTTGGTCGCCATCAAAATCAGCATTGAAGGCTGGTGTTACAAGAGGATGCAAACGAATTGCCTTTCCTTCAACTAACTTAACTTCGAATGCTTGAATTCCAAGACGATGAAGTGTTGGAGCTCTATTTAGAAGTACAGGATGATCTACAACAACCTCTTCAATTATTTTAGAAACCTTTTCATCGTGTCTTTCAATTAGTTTATCTGCTTGTTTATGTCCAGATACTATACCTTGCTTTATCATTTTTGCAGCGATAAATGGCTTAAATAATTGAATTGCCATTTCACGAGGTATTCCACATTGATACATTTTTAAGTTTGGTCCAACAGCTATAACTGAACGTCCAGAATAGTCAACTCTTTTACCAAGTAAATTTTGACGGAAACGTCCTTGTTTACCTTTCAAAGTATGAGAAAGAGACTTTAAAGTCCTTCCTGCTGCTCCAGTTACTGCTTTACCTCTACGTCCATTATCAATCAATGCATCAACTGCTTCTTGAAGCATTCTTTTCTCATTCATTAATATTACTGAAGGGGCTTTAATTTCAAGCAATTTCTTTAAACGAATATTTCTTGTTATAACTCTACGATATAAATCATTTAAATCACTTGTTGCAAATCTACCACCATCTAGAGGTAGCATTGGTCTAAGTTCTGGAGGAATAACTGGTAATACTTCCAAAATCATCCACTCTGGCTTATTATCCGATTTCCTAAATGATTCAACAACTTCCAATCTTTTAATTAATTTTTGTCTTTTTTGATTTTTTTGACCTTGAGTTTCTTTCAACTCTTTTTGGATTTTATCAAATTCATCATTGACATTAATTTCTTTCAAAAGACGTTGAATTGCTTCTGCACCTATACCAAATTCAGCTCCAGTATATTTGGAAATGAAATTAGAATATGTGTAAAAATCAAAAGTCTCTTTAGCGTTTTCTATTTTTGAAATTAAAACGCTACACTTTGTTAATTCACCATCTGTATCTATCACAGACATTATTTCTTGTAAAACAGATATTAATTTTTGCTTACTACTTTCCTCATCAATAGATGTTATTAGAGTATTTAAATTAACATCGCTTGTTAAAACACTGCTTAAATCATAATCAATCTGAATATTACCTATAGTTGTAATTATATTAGAATATAAATCTTCATTACTACCTTGATTTATTGTAGATATTAGTTGTTCACACTTAACATAGTATCCTTTAGCATCTTTCTTCTCTTTTATATCTTGAATGATGCTTATAAATCTTGTTCTTGCAATTTTTTCATCAAGAACTTCACGATAATTAAGTAACTCACAAGTTCCTTTATTTAAACAAATATGAGACACGAAATAAACTACTTCTTCAAGATCTTTAGGAGATATATCCAATATCTGTGCTATCCTAGAAGGAATGCCTTTTAAATACCAAATATGTGCTACAGGAGTAGCTAGGTCTATATGACCCATTCTCTCACGACGAACGCTTTTAGTTGTTACTTCAACACCACATTTTTCACAAACTATACCGGAAAAACGGATTTTTTTATACTTTCCACAAAAACATTCATAATCTTTTGAAGGACCAAATATTCTCTCGCAAAACAAACCATCTCTTTCTGGTTTTTGACTGCGATAGTTAATTGTTTCTGGTTTTTTAACTTCACCATAAGACCATTCTCTTATTTTTTCTGGAGAAGCAAGTCCTACTTGAATTGCTGAAAAGCGATTTACATCAAACATTACTATTCCTCCTATTCTTCATCATTAGCAAAATTTCCAGTATCTATTCGATTATCAGAATTGATTTCTCTAATAGATTCGGATATTTTTCTTTCTTCTAACTCATTGGCCTTGGCAACTTCTTTCATATCTAATTCTTCACCATTTTCAGCAAGTAACTTTACATCAATTGCTAAAGCTTGAAGTTCTTTTTGTAAAACTCTAAATGACTCTGGCATACCTGGCTGAGGAATTGGTAAATCTTTTATAATAGCTTCATATGTTCTTGCTCTTCCTACCATATCATCTGATTTAACAGTTAATATTTCTTGTAGAGTATGAGCAGCACCATAAGCTTCTAGAGCCCAAACTTCCATTTCACCAAATCTTTGACCACCATTTTGAGCTTTACCACCCAAAGGTTGTTGTGTTACTAAAGAATATGGTCCTGTTGCTCTAGCATGCAATTTATCATCAACCATGTGTGATAACTTAATCATATACATAACGCCAACAGAAATTCTCTCTTCAAATTGTTCTCCAGTTCTTCCATCATACAAAACTGTCTTACCATCTGGATCCATTCCTGATTGGTCCATTAATTTAAATAACTCTTCATTACTTACACCATCAAAAACTGGAGTAGCAACTTTCATACCTAATCTTTTGGCAGCCA
>JBAXYK010000016.1:0-9415 GCA_041670825.1 Bacilli bacterium
CAGAAATATTTCTATTTGCATATTCCTTATTTATTTCTTTAAGTTTTGCCTTAACTTCCTCTGTTTGTTCCGCTTCTTCAACATAGTATTTTAAGTCAGATTTTATAGATGTTCTTGAATGGCCATCAATCCACATCTTTCCAAGTGAATTTTCAACCATATATTTTACAATCCAATCTGGTGTAAATAACTGTGTAACAGCCGGTAAATTTCCTTTTGTTATTTTGTCTTTGTTTGCAAACACTTGGTCTTTCTTTTCTGAAATATAGAATTGATAAAGCCAGCCAATTATTTCTACTTGGCTTGCATTTTCCCCATCTTTATCTTTGATAGTAATATTAAAATCATTTGCGTCAATATCGTGTGTTAAATGGTCAATAATAGAGCCATTATCAAGCAAATGGTCAGGTAATAAGAGTTCCACATAGTCAGAGATTTGCTCAAACATTTGTGGCATAACTTTGTTTAATTCGTTGCACTGCAATGTTAAAACATATCTGTAAAGCCCATTAATGTTATTTTTATCTTTTAAATCATAAACTTTATATTTATCGACAAAAGAGAGTTTATCAGCATTGGTAACAGCGTCCGGTTCATTTTTACCAGAGATAGAAGAACCTATCACATATATTTTTTCATTGTTTTTACCATTTACAAGATAGCCATTAACTTCCATAAAACGAAGTGCAACAATTCTGTTGAACCAAGTATATGCAATTTCTTCTATTGTATCTTGAAAACCATGCTCTTTAACTCGTTTGATAAAATTATCCCTGATTTCATTTTTGTATTCAAAAGTAATACCATTAATCATAAAACCAGTAGCAGTTGTTGCTTGAACAAGCTTTTCTGGCTTATTTTCATAAACGCCTAATAAATTGGCTCTATCAGAAATCCTTTTTATCAAATCCCGTCTTGCCCAGACAGCAAAGTTTCTTAATGCTGATTTATTCATTCGTTACCTCTTTTATTAATTTATAATTAACTAATTCTTCCTTTGTATGGGTTTCTATAAAATTTTTCATATCGTCAAATAATTTTATTGAGTATCTATAACCCTTTCTATTTTCCTCATCAATATTTTTTAAACAATATAAAGCATTTTCTTTCAATTTATTGTTCTCGACATATAATCTAATTTTAGGCCATTTCCAATCAAAATCTTTTGTTAAAAAACCATCATTAGTCATCACATTTTCATTATCAATTTTTCTTTGTAGCATACCTAAATCATATTTATAATAATCAGCAGTATTATACATTGTTGTTGTTTCATCAGTTGTAAATTCAATATTTTTACCAATTAATTTCCCTATTAGTTTTAATGTTGGTAATCCATCGTTCTCTACAAAATGTCCTTCATCTACTAGTTTTAATTCTTTTATTAAATCTGCTCCAATTTCTATGTTATTAGAACCATTAGGAGATATCATTTGTCCATTTTTACAATCAATCATAATAACATTATCAATTCCAATTTTTGCTATTTTCCCAAGAAATGTCATCCATTTTTTTTGCTCTTGAATTCTTTTTTCTTCAATAATATTAGACAATTGTGCATAATCTATTTTGGTTACACTATCATTAAAGCGATAATATATATCTCCTTCTTTTAAATCACCTCTATTGGTCGAAATAATACAAGGCTTGTTTTTAATTTTCTCAACATACAAAACACCAAATGTTTTAGTATCTATGATATGCAAATATCTTTGATATTCGACATTAGGGGAGCATGTGCTTAAAACTGCGCCACGAAATTCATTGCTATCTATTTTATTAAACATTGCTATTGATTCTTCAGCCAATCCCACAAGCTTTCTTGTCTCATCGTTTACTCCAAAAATTATATAGCCACCTTTGTTGTTTGCTAAACCGCTCATCAATTTTATGTATTTATCAATATTGGCTAAATTAAAAGATAATTTGTATTCAATAAAAAAGCTTTCACATGGAATTATCTTACCATCTGTATCCCAATGAAAAATACTTTTTAAAACTTCTTCATTAAATCTTTCCAATTATAATCTCCTAATTACTTTATGTTGATAATAATGTCATCTTTAATTTTTGATTTTAATCGTTCTTTAAGCTCATCAACAAACTTATCTATATCTTCTTCTTTTTCAATACGAATAGAAGATTTGCCTATAAGCTCACTAACAGTTAAAGATACAACTTTCTTAACTTGTTTTTTTTCTATTGTTATTGCTGGATTTTTAGCTTGTTCTTCTTTAATTCTTTTTTCATACATTGCAATAGCCTGATTTATCATACTATCATGAAGTCTAATAGCTTCTTCACGAACGCCCAAAATGGTTGATACTAATTGGGATTTTTGTGCCTTTTCTTGCAAAGTTTTAAATGGATGATTAAGCGAATCATATGATAGTTCGTATTTTTTATAAACATCAACAACATCACTTAACATTTGGTCAATTTCTTTACATACCGGTTCAGCTTCACCTTCAAGAACTTTTACGATAGTGCTATCAAGTTTTTGACAAAGGTCAGGTAATCTGTATATTTCTTTGTATGGATTTTCAAGTGTGATTATACTTTTTATTTCTTCAACAACATTACTTGAATTATCGTTTGGCATATATGATTTGTTGTTTTGATATATATCAATTCTATTGCAACCTCTTTCAAAAATGTCTTTTTGATTTTTAAAGAAGTTGTTTATGATTTCAATGTTGTTTTTGTAATCCATTAAGGCGCTTTCACTGTCAATAAATTTTTCGAACAAAGTTTTAGCGTCATTAATTTTCTTGATTTCCATAAAAAGTTTATAACTTGTTGTGACAAGGTCATATCCGGGATATTTAAAGCTATTATAGTAAGGAATATCATTTAAATAGGTTAGTTGGTAATCAATAGTTTTGTAATAGCCATTTTGTGGATATAATCCAAGTAATCTAATTAAATCTTCAACTTCATTCTCACAGGTTTTAACAATCATTTGTTTAAGTTCTTCATCATTGGTATAACCAACAGATTGAACAAAAACATTTTTGAATATTCTCTTAATTCCATCAATAATTTCATCACTTGTTTTAACTTTAACCTTGATAGAAACTCTTTCTTTGTAGTCTCTCTTTGTTAAATAATCTATAAGTTTAAGGTCAGTAATTGTTAGTGGAGCCCCGGCAAGTTCAAGCTTGATATCATCATTTTTAAACAACATTGATAAAACAGCTAGAATATCAAAGTCATTCCAACCATAAGGAATTTTCTGGAACCTTTCAGAAATACTTCTCAAATTGATTGGCATGCGTCTATCAAATTGCATATCAATATATTTTTTCATTTCGTCAATAGCCAATTGATTAGGTTCTTTGCCATCAAAAGACATTTGTCTGTTTGATGAGAGCAAAGACATTAAATCAGATGTTTTTTCATAATATTTTGTAATATAACCAATCTTTGTATAGGTGCTTTCAACTAAAACTTTAAATGCTTCATTAATTTTTTCTTTTGCAGATTTTTGTTTTAATTCTAATTTACTTGCATTTACAAATATATCAGCTTTTTCCAAACTATCAATAATTAAGATGATTGTTCTTTCTTGTTTTCTTCTTAATTCATCAGCTTTTAAGTTGATAATTTTTTGAATGTTTGTAGAAGATGACCTGCTATTACGAGTTCTGATATACTTTTCGAGTTTTAATGAACCTTCGATTTCATCAATCAAAATTGGATTATCTGCCATTCTTACAATAACAGAATGGTTAGTCTGAGTTTTGATTTTAAGTTCTTCTTCGCTAACTTCACCAAAATATGGAGTATAAACTGAAAGGGTAAGTTCATTTACTTGTTGGCCTCTCGGATTTTCATCAATTACTTGGTTAAATGCAAATGGTGCAATGTTATTATTATATTTGAATTTCAAATCACAAACACTATTAAAAATTTGGTCACCAATAAATTTAGTAATTTCACTTGGGTCCAAATTAATAGAACTAATTTCACGATTGATGTCTTGTTCATCATTAGTTAAGAAGATATAATTTTCACCATCTCTTTGAATTAAGTTTTGGCTTAATAATCTCTTAACACTTTCTTCAACTTGTTTTCTTAAAGCAATTTTATCATTTTCTATATTTGTTAGTGAAAGAGTTGTTAAATTTTCTATATTAGCTGGCATTTTATCATCAAGGTCTTTGATTAAGAACAAAGTCTTTAATAAGTTAATGTCAGCTGGTTTTTCAAGGTTGTCATTGTTTTCTGCTCTTGTCATAACATTTCTGATTTCGTGGTCAAGGAATGTTTCTATTGAATTATAAAATTGACTAAATGGAACAATTCCGCCAAGTTCTTGGCCTTCATTTGCCATAGCACTTTCTTTATATGCGGAAAGTAATGAACGTTCACCTTCGGAAAGGTGTTTGCCACTTGCTCCACGATTTCTTATGCTGTTATAAGCTGCTTGTAGCAAATTAAATTGATATGGTAAGAATGGATATATTTCACAGAAATCTTTATCTGTTTTAAATATTTTAATATCTGGGGTGTTACTACTAAATGATAACAAATTTTTAACTATTGCAGACTTTTGTCCATATAGTTCTTTTAATGTTTCATTTGCAACATCAGTTTTTTCAAGGATTCTCTTCTTAATAACTTCATCTGCATTAGAAGATGAAAGAGAAATTCTAACGCTAAATCTGCCTTGAATTTTAGAGAAATCTTTGTTGTTTACGTTTTTTGAAACTGTATCAATAGCTTCTTGGCTTGTTACAAAAACCCAAGCTCTACCATTGCATTCAACGCCAAGTCTTTCAACTATTGTTTGTAGATTTAACATAAGGTTAGAGTCGTTACCAATATATTGTCCCATTTCATCAATCATAAATATTACATTACGATTTTTGCCGTTGGCATTGATATATTCTTTAACTTTTTCTGCAAAACTGTCAATGGTTAAGATAAAATTGCTTTCTGCACGTTGGTATGTATTACGAGCAGATTCAATTGTAATATTGTTAGTTTTAGCAAGTGCTTCAACAATATTATCTTCTTCAAAATAGAAATCATCTCTACAATTTTCCCATGTATCGCCACTAATACTTTGAAATGTTTCCTTAAAAGTATTATAAGTATCGTTTTTAACCATTTGTCTTTCAAGTTCAGCAAGCCAAGGCATACTTTCAGAGAAACCTTGCATTGCATTAAACTGTTTGTTAAATACCTTTACAAGACCTTCTTTATTACTACGGGCATCAGCGTCAGATACACTATCAATATTGAACAGTAAAACATCACTATTATAGTCAGACGCTGCTTTCATATTAGCAATAATCATAGGTTCTGAAATCTTATCTTCAAAGTATTGATAAGCTCTTTTACCTCTAATATCTTTGTTTTCTAATATATAAGAAAGTATCTTTAAAAAGTGAGATTTTCCGCTTCCAAAGAAACCAGAAATCCAAACACCAACATCGTTAGTATGGCTTCTTAAAGCGTCTGCATATTTAGAAAAGAACTTTTCAAAATATCCCTTTAATTCTTTCGTAACAACATATTCGTTTATTTCTTCGTAAACAGCTGCTTCATCATTTTTACCAACCTTAATAACCCCTTCAAGTGGTCTATCAATTGGCTTTTTAAAAATATCCTTTATTATCATTTGCTTTATCTCCTTAATTATTTTCATAAGCTTGTTTTAACAAGTTTTTGGCCAAATCAATTTCAACTTTTGATTTTATGGTTAGTTCTAAATTCCCGCAGCCCCAATGACCAATCTCGCTAACATCTCTTAGTTTTTCATTCAATTCATAATCGGCAGGATTTAATCTAAAATTAATTATAATTTTTGTTTGATAAATCCCCATGGTTGCAAAATTCTTTATTTTTTTCAAAGCCAAATATAGTTTTAAGATATTGTCAGAAACATCATCTCCAAGTGTTAAAGCGAAATCTTTTATTTCATCGAAAATTTCTTTTATGCTTTCCGGAGCTTTATCATATTGCTCTTTAAAAGTAGTTAAATTGTATTGTGAATTGCCTTTATTTTTTGTGCCTTCTTCAATAATTGGGTCAACTTTATTTGTGTTAAGCAATTCAAACATCAATAAATCTTTTTCAAATTTTGTATATCTAATTAATGATATATTTCTGTTTATTAAATTTATCGCTTCTTCATCATATTTATTAAAATCACCGGCAATACAAATTATTCTTGGCATAGACCAATCAATATTAGTGGCCAACTTATTTCCCATCTTTTCAATAACTAATAATTTATAATCTGCTTTATGTTCCAATAACCAATTAAGATAGTATAAACCTTGATTTATTACATTTTCATTAGAATGGCATTTGTATTCAAATATGACAGGGCAATTATTTTCATCAATACCAATGCTATCAATTCTTCTTTGTCCGTTATTTACAGACCATTCCGATTGTAAAAAGTTTACACCAAAAAATTCAAGCATATTATTTTCAATAACTTTTTGTATTTCTTTTTCTAATACCGCACTTGAAGATTTTAATTCTTGAACACCTTGTCCATATCTAAATAATTTTATTTCTGACATATTCACTCCTTTATTATAAAAGTTTAAATGCACGATAGTAGTTATCGCCCTTTATTTCATCAAATAAATCTAATCCGTATCCAGAGTAACAACCCGGGAAGAATAGTATTAGTGGATTTTGAGTTACATAAGGGAATAAATTATTTAATAGTTTATGTGACCTCATTATTGGATAGATTTTGCCAACACCTGTAATGAATATGACATCATTAGGTTCTATTTGTTCAACAATCTTTTTTACAAACATATTGTTTTCAGTTTTTAATCCAAGAGAATTTTTTATTGTATCTATAAACTTTTCGCTACCATATTTTTTTTCAAGTTCAATGGATTTTGCTAAATAGTTTTTTTCTTTTAAACATTCAATCAAAACATCAAATAAATCAACTTCTTTAATTTTCAAAGGTCCGTTTTCATTGTTAATTTTCTTTTTTAACATTTTGATATGTTCTCTAACTTGAAATTCATCAGCTGGATTATAATCAAATATATAAAAAGGAATTTCATTTCCAAGACCTATTGTTTTAATAAAATCCGGTGATTTTATCCTATTCTCAATTAAATTTAATTTTTCCGCTGTTATCATTTTAAAACTCCCATTGCTTCCAAATATTTTTCATCACCAAGTTTTGTAATGTGTTCAATAATATTTTTATCAATAAGTGGTGGCAATACCATATAGACACTTCCTAAATCTCTCAATATACCAGCGTCAATTAATATTTTTCTTAAAGCTGATTTAACTTGGATTTTATTGCTATCTTTCCATCTGGCAACTAAATCATCTTGCTGTGCTTTACAAACTATAAATTGATTAAGTTCAACATCTGTAAGTCTATAATTCATAAGTTGAATTTTATCTCTAATAATTTCATACATGAATTCAAATACAATTCTGTCTGATTTCATTAAAGCGTAAAGTGACAAGATTGAAGATGTATTATATGTGCTGTTAGCAAGCGTTTGTATTAAGTAATCATCAAGAAATGCCATTCTTACAATTAACTTATAAGCCAATTCTTTTCTTCTTCTTTCGGTGTTCACCATAAAGATATTGTTATTTATTGACTTTTGAATAATTACGCCCAAATCTTTTGTTACACAAAACTCTTGGCAGGCTATTTTCATTTCTTTGGATAGTAATCCCATATCTTTTATTTGTGATGAATACTTTAATTCGCTAATCATTTTGTTAACCTCATATGTTTTCTATGAGAGATTATAGCACTCTTTTATTTATTTATCAACTTTTGCCGGCAATGTGCCGGAAGATTACCGGGAAACTGCCGGGAATGTCTAAACATTATACTTTTTTAAAATAATTTCTGCAATATCTTTAATTTTTGTTCTTGTGTCTTGTGGTTCAATAACTTCAATATGTTCACCATATTGTAATGCCCAATAGATAAGCGCTTGTTCATTAACGGTTAAATCTACATATATTTGTTGATGTGATTTCTCGCATATATCAATATTATCGCCAAACCAATCTATAATGTCATTAATATATTTCTTTTCTTTAAGTAGCAATCTTGCTTTAACAGAAAACCCATTGGTCATATAGATATGTTCGTCAATGTAATCTTTCATTGAAAAGTTTTCCATATTATTAAGAGAATTAATATCTTTTATTGGTTCATCGAGTATTTTTACATTAGATATACATTCTATCTTATAGTTGGATATATCATTATACTTATCGTAATTACATACTAAATAATATTTGCCACGGGAGTTAACCATAAAATAGGGGTTAATTATAAATTCTTTTCCTTCAAATCTTGGTTTAAGTTCTTTCGTAATTTTATATTCATTATAGTTAAAAGATACTTTCCTTTGTTGTTCTATTGCTTTACCCAATATTTCTATTACATAAAATAGTTCTTTGTTTTTTGCCTTTGAGATTGTATCAACCTTTTGAACACTCATATAGTTCTTTTTTTCATATTTACTACAATCCTTGGTTAATCTTTCAATAAGTTCTTTTGCCTGTTTTGCAGTAATCGCTTTTGAAGAATTTATTGCGTCAACCAAATACATTAGTTCACCACTATCAAAATTACGATACGTTAAACAACAACCTTTCCAGCCATATTTTTCTATTTCAAAACCAGCGCTAATTAAGGTATCAATGTTGTTTGCAATAGATTTAACATCTGGTCTAATTCCGTAAATTAAACTTATTTTATCAACAATTTGTCTATAAGTTAGCAAATGCTCGCTATCAGAATATTCCTTTAAAATATTTAAGACATAAAATATTATAATCTTTTTATTGTTTTCTAAGTTCATCTTTAAAACACCTAATCCCTTTTTTTGTATTTATTATAGCATATAACCAATACAAAAAAACGGATTTGCATAAGACGAATTTTAAAATTTTCAATCTATCAAAATCATAAAACTTTTTACACAAGAAAAAACATGGGCTCCGCTCAGCAACTTGCAAAACTTATGATATTATATATTTATACTAACTCTTGATTATTTTATATTTTGTGTATGAAATAATAACACTAATAAATTATTTTTCTTGTGTAATATTTAATAAAAAACGCACTCAGTCACATTTAGTCAAAATGAGTAAAAGTTAGTATGATTTTTCAAAAAATGCTCATTTTTGAGACACTTAGGGACAATTGGGGACAGTGCGGAACAAACAAATACACCCCCATTTGAAAATAGTTGGCATAAAACATTGATTTTATAAGGGTTTTGTGCGTATGTAGTAGATATCTATTTAAACCGAATAGAATTTTGGTAAGGCAGAGAGCATGGGTTCGAGCCCCATCATCAGCTCCAATGCAAGTAACCGTTTTTGCGGTTACTTTTTTATTTGTGAAATCACAAATAAAATGTGCCTTTTAAGGCAC
>JBAXYK010000017.1:0-8993 GCA_041670825.1 Bacilli bacterium
GCAAGTTCAATTACTTCTTGATGTTTCTTCAAGGAAAAATAACAAATAATTTTCTGTAATCCAGCAATTTCTGATGTTTCATTTTTTAATAAATCAAGAGCTTTTTCATATTCTCCTTTTTCTATTAATTCATCAATCAAAAGTAATTCCTCCTTTACGATAAAAAAATGGCGTCCACGAAAGGATTCGAACCTTCGACCTACGGCTTAGAAGGCCGTTGCTCTATCCAGCTGAGCTACGTGGACACGCGTAATAATAATATAATATTATCATTAATTTATCAACACATTTTAGAAAAAATTAATTAACTTATATACTTATAAATAACTTTTCTTAATTTAGTACTAGCTTTAATCAGTAATGGTAATAAAACCAAAGAGTACTGACAGATGACAACTACCAAAAGAATATTAGGAACACCTAACATAATCATGTCGAAAAATCCATTGAAAAGAACCAATGCACCAGCAAAGATTATACACATTGAAATAAATAATAACCTACGTCCTGCATTAAATGGCTTGCAGACTCTATACAAAACTAGTAACCCAACATAAGTTGTGATAAATACCGTAGATGTTGAGATTTCTGCATAGCTTAAATTCAAATATTTACCAACAACTATCAAAACCAAATAATTAAATACAACTAGCAGCCCTCCAGGAAGAGCACTTGTTAGTATATTGAGCAAAAATCTCCCACGCACTTGGTTGTTATTTGGTTCAACAGCTAAATATAAAGATGGAACTCCTATTACAAGAAAATCAAAAAACATTAATTGTATAGTTTGAATTGGATAAGGATAATGCAAAACAATAACTAAAACTGAAATTAAGAATGAGAAGATTGTTTTCGTAAGATATAATGTAGCAACACGCTGTATGTTATTTATTACTCTTCTTCCTTCCTTTACAACCTGTGGCATTGAAGAAAAATTAGAATCAAGTAAAACTAAGTGAGAAACATTTCTTGCTGCTTCAGACCCGTTTGCCATGGCTATGGAACAATCTGCTTCTTTAAGTGCCAATATATCATTAACACCATCTCCAGTCATTGCCACAACATTTCTTTTCTTTTTCAACAATTTAACTAGTACTCTTTTTTGCGAAGGAGAAACTCTTCCAAAAACTGTATACTCATTAACTAGTAATTCTAATTCATCATCAGTTTTACCATCTAGACTAACATATTTATTGGCATTTTCGATACCTGCTCTTTTTGCTATTTTTGATACAGTTAGTGGATTATCTCCAGAAATAACACGAACATCAACACCACTTTGTTTGAAATAATTTATAGTTTCGATTGCATCTTTCCTAATTGTATCTTCGATACAAATTAAAGCTAGAGGAGTCATCTGTTCCTCATTCATTGCTTGTTGATTATTTTCGATTGATTCAGTGCTACTAGCTAAAAATAAGACTCTATAACCCAATTCTGCATATTTTTCAACTTCATCACATATTTCACTATATCTTTCTTTAAAAATAAATTCTGGAGCTCCCATAATAAATGACAAATTCAATTCTTTATAGTTTGCTGCACTATATTTTCTTGCACTTGAAAAAGGAATAGTTGCTGTAGGTTTTGTCTTAGAATTCTTTCCAAAACGTTTTTGCAAAGCTATTGCAGTAGCATTATTTTCTTTAAATGACCCTTGCAATAAAGATATAATTTGTTTTGTTGTAAGCCCTGTATTATTTTCAAACTCAACTACATCTTTGACTTTCATTGTTCCATCAGTAATAGTTCCTGTCTTATCTAGACATAAAACATTAACTCTTGCCAGCATTTCAATACAATAAAGATCTTGAACCAAAGTATTGTAACTACCAAGTTTTATTACACCATATGCAAGTGATAGTGATGTAAGAAGAAATAATCCTGAAGGAATCATACCAATGATTCCTCCTGCGGTTCCTATAACAGAACTTACATAATCGTGTTTTTGTATTACATACTGATTTATAAATAATGCTGCTCCAACAAGAACAACAATGATTGTTACAATTTTTATTAACATTTTTAAGGAATTCATTATTTCTGATTTTGGTTTTCGATATTTTTTCGCTTGCAAAACTAATTTTTGAATGTAATTATCTTCACCAACTTTAGTAACTTGAGCATAGCATTCTCCAGAAACAACAAAACTACCAGAATATAGAACACTACCTGGTTCTTTTACAACAGCATCAGATTCTCCTGTTAAAAGAGACTCATTGACTTCGATTGTTCCACTACTAACCACGGAATCGGCACAAATTTGTTTACCTAATGTTAAATAAACAACATCATCAATTACCATATTATCACTAGAAATATTTTTTATCTCTCCATCTCTAAGAACTTCAACAACAGGAGCAGAAATAAGTGATAATTTTTCTATTGTTCTTTTTGCTTTTAATTCTTGAAATATTCCAATAATGGTATTTATTATAATTACCGACATAAAAGTCAGATTTTTAAATGAATTGACAGTGATTAACCAGACAGCAATTGACAAATTTAATAAATTAAAAATAGTCAAGATGTTAGACTTGAAAATCTCTTTTTTTGTTTTTGAAGTTCTATTTGAAGTAAAATTAGTCAACCCTTTTTCAACTCGATCATTGACTTCATTGGTAGACAAACCATTACTTATTGAAGTTCTTTTCACAGCTCTTTTATTTTGCTTTTTTAAACTCTTATCTTCTTTTGTAAGGGAAAGTGAATTTTCTTCAAGATTTTTATTGACCTTTTTTCTCATTCTCATCCCTCACTTTTCTCATAATAATTATAACTTTTAACAATTCAAAAAACAATTATAAATGAGAATACCTATTCATCATTTATGTTCTTTAATTTTTCATGAATACTAATAGCGACTTTTTCTGGAACGTATTGTTGCAATTCTTCTATCGAAGCATTTTTTATTTTAGAAATGCTGCCATAATTTTTCAAAAGATTTTCTATTCTTTTACTTCCCAAACCTTTTATATCATCAAGAATTGATTTTGTCATGGATTTTGTTCTCAAATTACGATGATAATTAATAGCAAATCTATGAACTTCATCTTGCATTCTTGTTAAAAGAAAGAATAGAGGTTTAAATTTACTAATATCATATTCTACTCCATTATTATCTACTAGGGCTCTAGTAGTGTGCCTGTCATCCTTTACAAGACCATATACAGGTATATCTATCATTAGATCATTTAGTGCTTTTCTTGCTGCATTAACTTGATTTATTCCACCATCTATAAGTATTAAATTTGAAAACTCATTCTTTTCAGTTAATTTCCGATAATATCTTCTATATATAACTTCGTTTATTGAAGCAACATCATTCCCAGAATTATCATCGCTAAGCTTATATTTTCTATACATTTTCTTGTTCGGAACACCATTTTGAAATACTACAACAGCACTAACACCATTCTCTCCAGAAAGATGTGAATTATCAATTAATTCAATCAAACGCAATGAATTTATATTTAGTATTTTCTTGAAATAATCCAATGTTTTATTCAAATCCGAGTCTTCAACAGAAGAAATAACATTTTTTTCTTCCAATGCTTTTATAGCATTTTTTGCACACATGCTCAAAATATCCATCTTATTTCCTCTTGTTGGTGAGTATATTTTGGCTTTTAAAGTCTCTTCAAGAAGACTAATATCTTCAATATTTGGGACAATTATTTCTTTTGGTAAAAGATTTTTTTCATAAAATTGAATAATATATGAGAAGAATTCATCAACTTCATTTCCATAAAGAGGAACTACATTATTGATTCTATTTATAAGATTACCTTGACGAAAAATTAGTGTGGAAATAGAAATATAATCATCGGAAGAATGAAAAGCGAAAACATCTCTATCTATTTTTTCACTAGAAACCACATTAGCTTTACTAGCAACATAATCAATATTTTCTAATATTTTCTTGTATTCATTTGCCAGTTCGAATTTCAACTCTTCAGATGCTTTCTTCATCTTCTCTGTTATTTCTTTTTTTACATCACTATTATTCCCACCAATAAAACTTCTAATATCTTTAATTATTTTAGCATATGTATCAGGTGAAATGTCATTTATACATGGTGCTAAGCACTGACCCAAATGATAATAAAGACATGGCTTTTTTGGGAGTATTTGACATTTTCTTAAAGGGAATATTTGATTCAATAATTCTACAATTTCATAGGCTGTAGATGAACTTGGATATGGACCAAAGTAAATAGATTTCTTATCATTAATCTTCCTTGAAATAACAATTTTAGGATTTTTTTCACCTTTAATTTGAATATATGGATATGATTTATCATCCTTTAATAATACATTATATCTAGGTAAATATTCATGAATCAAATTTATTTCCAAAAGAAGAGCATCTTTTTCTGAATTTGTTATTATAAAATCAAAGTCATCAACATCATTTACCATTTTTTGAGTTTTACCACTATGTGGTTTAGTAAAATATTGAGTAACTCTATTAATTAAATTTTTTGCCTTACCTACATAAATTACTTCAGATTCCTGATTCTTCATTATGTAGACTCCAGGAACTGCATCAAGTAATTTTAATTTTTCAGAAATTTTCTGCTTCATTTTACTGCTTAAATGTGACTATTGTCGCACCTACTCCTCCTTCTCCTGCACCGCCTAAACGATATGATTCTACAAAATTCTTCTTGTTTAAAAAGTCATGAACAGATTTCCTCAATATCCCTGTTCCAGAACCATGAATAATTCTAACAAATTTATAATGCATCAAAAGTGCATCATCCAAGTATTTATCAAGAATGACTAGTGCTTCATTAACATGCATTCCAATTAAATTACATTCTCCCAAAACTCTTTCTTTTTTTGCTTTAGCAACAATAGTTACTTTAGGTTTTTCTACTTTTTTATCATATTTTTTAAGTTGATTTTTATCTATATTAAGTGTTACATTCCCAACTTCTATTCCATAATCATCTTTGTTAATTCGAATAATTTTACCAGTCTTATTCAACATTGGTACAAATACAACTTCATTTATAACAAACTCATCACTTGATTTCTCATCAATGTCTTCTTCTAAAACCAAAATTTCTTTAATATCATGTTTTGTTTGAATCCATTGATGCATTTTTAATTCATTGCTAGGTATATTTTTAAAATTATCAATAATTTGATCTATCTCATGTTCTGCATCTTCTACCAATTGTTTAATTTGCTCATCTGATTTTTCTTTTATCTTTCTATTTTCGTTTAATAATTCCTCAATCTTATTATTATACTCATTAATTTTATTTTGTAATTCTTCTTTTTCGATATCCAAATTTTCTCCTTTTAAATCAACTTCAGATATTGCTTTTTCTAATTTTTCAATCATGATATCGCTTTGTGAAGAATACTTTTGATAGTATTTTAAAGCATTGCCTATAATGTTTTTGTTTAATCCTAGTCTTTGAGAAATTTCAAATGCGTATGATTTTCCAAAAATATCATAAATAAGCTTATATTTTGGTTCAATTTTTTCAGAATCAAACATTAACGAAGCATTTGTAATATATCCTTCATCTATGGCAAATTTCTTTAGATTCGAATAATGGGTAGTTGCTAAAACAAGTGCATTTTTACTATGAAAATAATCCAGAATTGACATAGCTAGTGCTTCGCCTTGTCTTGGATCGGTTCCTCCACCTAGCTCATCTACAATAATCAATGAGTCTTCATTAACATCATCTACTATATTAATTATTTTCTTAAGGTGCGAAGAAAAAGTTGATAATGATTGTTCTATTGACTGTTCATCACCTATATCTACAAATATACTACCAAAGACACCAAGTTTTGCATCAAAATCAACAGGAATTGGAAGTCCAGCTTGATTCATCATTACAATAAGACCTACAGTTTTCAAGGAAACTGTCTTTCCCCCTGTGTTTGGTCCAGTAATAAGTACAATATTTTTATAATTATTACCAATCTTGAAATCATTTGCTACTACTTTTTGGGGATCTAGTAATGGATGTCTTGCCTTTATTAAGTATATTTCCTTCTTTGGAGATAATTCAGCAATTTTGGCATTAATTTGTTTTCCATACTCTCCTTTAGCAAATAAAAAATCTAATTCAACAATTAACTCAAAATTTCTTTTAAAGTCATCATAATTACTTCTAACAATATCTGTTAATTCTTGAATAATTCTTTCAATTTCTTCATTTTCTTTATGCTTAAGAACTTGTAATTTCGAATTTATGCTGACAACGTCTTCTGGCTCGACAAAAAATGTCTGGCCACTATCTGATTGATCATGAATTATTCCTCCAAAGGAATATTTATAGGCACTTTTTACTGGAAGAACGAGTCTATCATTTCTGATAGTTATCAATAAATCACTCAAATAATCTGAATTATTCTTAAGATATTTATTTAAAGTTTTTCTTATTTCATTTTCTTTAACTTTAATATCTTTTCTAATGCTGTTTAAAGTTGAAGATGCATTATCATAAATTGTCAATGAAGGAGTAATGCAACGTTCTACCTCTTTTTTCAACTCCATTACTGGAACCAACGAGTTACAGATATAACTGAAATTATCAATATTTGTCATTTCTACAGCTTTTGCAAAGGATTTAATTCTATTAATCCCCTCAGCTTGTATAGAAATATGATATAGTTCCTCGACCGATAAATTGGCACCCTTATATGCTCTTTCTAAAAGTGGTAATATCTCGTGAATGCAATCTATAGGACATCTTCCATACTTATATGTAATGTTCAACGCTTCTTCAGTTTTTTTAAGCTCTTCTTCAATATTATAATAATCAGTACTGATTTCTAAGTTTTTTATTTTATCTTTTGCAGAAAAAGTGACTGCAAAATTAGCAAGTCTTTCTAAAACAATATCAAATTCTAAGATCTCTTTTATGCTACGCATTTTGCTCACCTCTTTACTATGATAGCAAAATCTTCTTATTTTTAACATAAAAATGTGATATAATATGAACAAAGGAAGAAGATTATGATAAGAAATACTTTTACTATTTTAGTTGATAAACCAACTATTGAAAAAATGCGCAAATTATATCAAGAATGTATTGTTGAAAACGAAAATGAATATCTTGATTTTTTTGCTAAGAATGAAAATTGCTCAATAAGTGTATACAAATCTGGAAAGGTTGTATTTCAAGGAAATAAGGCAATATATGAAGCCTCAATTTGGGAACCGGAAATTATTAATGCTCCATTAAAAGACAATGAATTCACTTTTGAAGGGTCACATGCTGGAAGTGATGAAGTAGGCACTGGTGATTTTTTTGGACCTATAATTGTTGTTGCTGCATATGTTGATGAAAAATATTTTAATGCACTAACAAATTTAGGTGTAAAGGATTCAAAGAAATTAACTGACCAGAAAATAAAAGTAATTGGACATGAATTATTAAAATTCATACCATACTCTCATTTAAGATTAAGTAATGAAAAATATAATGAAATGGTAGAAAAGGGCTATAATATGAATAAATTGAAAGCCTACCTACACAATAAAGCTTTGATAAATCTAGAGAAAAAACTAAATAAAAAGATAGAATATAGTGTAATAGATCAGTTCACTCCAGAAAACTTATACTATGCATATTTAAAAGATGAGATAATTGTAGAGAAGAATATAAAATTTATCACCAAAGGCGAAATACATTCTATTGCTGTAGCTGCAGCATCAATAATTGCACGTTACTCCTTCCTAATATGTCTTGAAAAGATTGAGAAAGAATATCAAATTAAGCTATTGAAAGGTGCAAGCAAACAAGTTGATGCTAGAGCAAAGGAAATATACAAAAAAATTGGAAAAGATAATTTCCGAAAAATAGCCAAACTTAATTTTAAAAATTATGAAAGACTGGAATCCTAAACAAACATTCTAGTCTTTTTTAATATTGAAATATCTTGATTTTCTTGAAAACTAAAATAAACAAGTCAACAAGAGGTCCTATTGTAATAATTGCTATTATTGAGCCAAAACCTACTACTCCTCCTAATAAATATCCAATTATGAATAATACAGCATCAAAAACAATTTTCACATATCGGAAATGAGTTTTCAATTTCTCTTGTATTGCAACAACAACAGATTCAAATGGTGATAATCCAAGCTTCATTGATATATATATTGCTATTCCTAAAGCTGCAATAATAATTCCAATAACAAGCATCAATATTTTCAAGTAAATACTATTTGGTGTTGCCAAAAGAGAAATACTTGAAAATAGATTAACTATAGGACCAATAAGTAGTGACATAAATGTTCCATAACTTATTAAATCTCTTCTCACAAATAACATTATAATGATTAGAATTGAGTTAGTAATAATAATGCCATAACCAAAATCTATGTTCAAAAAAGTAGCAACACCTTGATTAAATACTGTCAAGGCATCACTTCCAATATTTGCCGTTACGAAAAGATATCCACCAAGTCCCAATAGAATCACACTTATAAAAACCCAGAATAATTTATGGAAAAAATTATTTTTCATTTGTAAAAATTATCCCTATTTTATTCATTTTTCTGTAACTAACACCGGCTGAGTCTAACATTTTCTTTGAGGCAATAACGTTCTCAGAATTTGCATATTTATCTTCCATATAGACAATTTCCTTAATACCACTTTGTATTATTGCCTTTGCACATTCATTACATGGAAAAAGAGAAACATATATTCTACAATCATCCAATGCCTTTATGCTATTTAAAATTGCATTTAATTCGGCATGAACAACATATGGGTATTTAGTATCAGCGAAATCTCCTGAATTACTCCAAGGAAAATCTGTATCTTCACAACCTTTTGGAAAGCCATTATATCCAGTTCCAACTATACGATTATTCTTATTTACAATACAAGCACCAACTTGTGTATTTGGATCTTTAGAACGCATTCCAGATAATAAAGATACTCCCATAAAATACTCATCCCAATTAATAATTTTTCCCATAATAACTTCTCCTCATTACTAATAAA
>JBAXYK010000018.1:0-8220 GCA_041670825.1 Bacilli bacterium
CCTCTTGTTAAGATTTCAAGTGTTGAGAAAATACTAGCCAAAAATGGAATGAGCAGTGGTATTGTTGTTGATGGTAAAAACTTAATGTTTGCCGTTACTGAGAAAAGAACAAAAGAAGAAATAGAGAAATTTGCTAATCTTTTAGGAGGACTTGATTATGAATAAGTATACTAAATCAATTTTTGAATACAATAATGGTCAAGTAGGATATGATTTGCAAAATAATAAAATAGATTATGATGTTCAAAGAATTATTAATAACCAAAAAAGAGAGAAAGAATTAACTCTTCCAAGTGCAAGTGAATTGGAGGTTATCCGCCATTATACCAATCTTTCACAAAAGAATTTTGGAGTTGAAAGCGGATTTTATCCATTGGGATCTTGTACAATGAAATATAATCCTAAGATTAATGAATTGGTGTCTTCTTTTGAAAATTTTGCTACTTCACATCCTTTATTAAATGAAAAATATAATCAAGGTTCTTTAAAAATATATTATGATGTTTGTAACCTACTATGTAATATTACAGGAATGAAAGCTTTTAGTTTAAATCCATTCGCTGGAGCACATGGAGAATTAGTAGGGCTAATGCTTATTAAACAATATCATATGAATAAAAAAGATTATAAAAGAAATAAAATCATTATTCCAGATAGCGCGCACGGGACCAATCCAGCAAGTGCTAGTGTTTGTGGATTTGATACTATAAAAATAACCTCTAATAAGGATGGAAGAATTAACCTTGATTCTTTAAAGGAAGCTCTAAATGATGAAATAGCAGGCATTATGCTTACAAATCCTAATACAATGGGAATGTTTGAAAAAGATATCTTGGAGATTTCCAAATTAGTTCATCAAGCAGGAGGTTTATTGTATTATGATGGAGCAAATTTAAATGCTTTATTAGGGAAAGTAAAACCAGCTGATATGGGGTTTGATGTTATGCATATCAATATTCATAAAACATTTTCTACTCCTCATGGAGGAGGAGGTCCAGGAAGTGGGCCAGTAGGTGTTAATGATAAACTTGTTGATTTATTACCTGACCCAAAAGTTAGTTTTGATGGT
Source organism: Bacilli bacterium (assembly GCA_041670825.1). Classification (GTDB taxonomy): domain Bacteria; phylum Bacillota_I; class Bacilli_A; order RFN20; family UBA1709; genus JAQUUH01. The sequence continues at coordinate 1,070 of JBAXYK010000018.1, forward strand.
AAAAAGTACCATGCAATAGAAAATTCTAAGAAATCTATTGGTAGGATTTCTACTTTTTATGGGAATTTTGCAGTTAATATAAAGGCATATGCTTATATATTATCTCTTGGTCAAGAATATCTAGGTAGTGTTGCAAATATGGCAGTTTTAAATGCTAATTATATTAAAGAATCATTAAAGGATTATTATGATTTAGTGATAAATGAAGCATGTAAACACGAAGTTGTTTTTAATGGATTAAAAACCAATCCAAATAATATTAAGACATTAGATATTGCAAAAAGATTATTGGACTATGGTTATCATGCTCCAACAATTTATTTCCCATTAATAGTCGAACAGGCATTGATGATAGAACCAACTGAAACAGAATCAAAATCAACACTTGATGAGTTTATAAGTGTGATGATAAAAATTGCAAAAGAAGCAATAGATAACCCTGATTTATTACTTAATGCTCCTCAAAACACCTATATAAAAAGGATTGATGAAGTAAGTGCAGCAAGACATCCGATATTGAAATATAAGGACATAGTAGTCAATGAAAGTTAATCTAGTAATAATTGGAGGAGGTCCAGCAGGATATGAAACCGCTTCTTTAGCTGCCAAAGAAGGATTAAAGGTTGTATTAATAGAATGCGAAAATTTAGGTGGGGTTTGCCTAAATAAGGGGTGTATTCCAACTAAAACTTTAGTTTATTTAGCTGATAGTTTTAAAAAAATCTCAACTTTAAAAGAATATGGGTTAAATGTCGATAAAATTGATATCGATTATGGCAAGCTTTTTCAAAAAAAAGACAAGATAATTGATGATTTAAGATTAGGAATAGAATCAACTTTAGATAAGAATAAAGTCATAATTATAAAAGAAAAAGCACAGCTCATAGATAAAAATCATGTTAAAGCCGGAAGTAATGAGTTTGAAACCGATTATATATTTATTGCTACTGGAGCCATAAGTAAAATGATAGATTCTTATGAATCTTTGGGATTATTTAATAGTGATACTATACTAGATTATAATAAAAAAATAGATTCTTTAGCAATAATTGGTGGCGGAGTAATTGGTATGGAGTTTGCAAGTATATATGCTTCATTAGGGACAAAAGTGTATGTTATTGAAGCCCTTGATGATATTTTATTAAACTTTGACTCTAGCACAATCAAAAGACTAAAGGTTATGTTGAAGAAAAAAGGTATTGAAATCTTTACTAAAACAATCATTGATTCAATAAGTAAAACTAAAGATGGTTATCATATGTCTTTAAACTGTAAAGGCGAAATTGTATGTGAGAAAATTCTGTTAGCGATAGGAAGAAAACCAAATGTGAATTCATTAGATTTAAATAGTATTGGAATAGAATTTAATCAAGCAGGAATTAAAGTAAATGAGAATTTTCAAACAAATATTGAAAATATTTATGCAATTGGTGATATTAACAATAAAATGATGCTAGCACATGTTGCTAGTGCACAAGGAAGAATAGCACTAAACCATTTGCTTTGCAAAAATAATGAGATTAATATCAATTTAATTCCAAAAGTTATTTATACTTCTCCAATGGTTGCATCAATTGGGTTAAGTGAAGATGAGTGCAGACAAAAAAATATAAAGTACAATTGTTATAAATCCATGTATGCAAAAAATGGTAAAGCATATCTTAGTAGTGAGATAGATGGCAATATTAAGATAATAGTTGATGAAACTAATCGACTAATTGGTTGCCAAATAATTGGAGATCAAGCAGATATAATTATCCATGAAATTGCATTAGCAATAAGTAAGGAAATGAGTGTTAAAGATATTACCTCAATAATACATGCTCACCCATGTTTAAGTGAGATAGTATTTGAGGCATTATTAGATATTTAACTTATAATCAGTTTGCAATATTTTCGAATTGTAATATAATTAAAAAGAGGTGATTGTAATGCCTTCGTCGCTGACTCATTATTGGTTTGCCAAAGATGTTGTACACAAAAATAAAGAGGCCTTGCCATTTTTAAAAGAAAAGCAATATAAGTATGTTACATATGTTGGTACGCAAGGACCAGATGTTCTGTTTTTTTATGGTATGGTTCCCATGCGTAAAAGAAAAGATGCAAAATTTGTTCAGCAATATGGAACTAAATTGCATCAACAAGGGATTTCTGATAAGTTCTTAAAGATGTTTGATTATGTTAGTTGTGCCAAAATAGATAACAAAAATCATTTATATGCTTATATTTTTGGAGCAATGTTACATTATTGTCTAGATAGGATTGTTCATCCCTATGTGTATTATAAAACCGGTTTTGATACTGGAGTTAAAGGAGAGCACAATCTTGTAGACCATACACTTTTTGAGTCAATGATTGATACTGAAGTTCTGGGGCATTTTAATACAAATCCTTATGAAACAAGAAGTTGCAAAGTCATAAATGCACCAAAAGAATTTATACATGATGTTAGTGTTATGTATGCTTATCGTGAAGAGATAGATTCTGAGACATTTTATAGTGCGTGGCAGGATATGCTTACAGCAGAAAAAATGCTTCTTGATAGATTACATTTTAAAAGAGCACTATTAAGAATAATTGGTATGAGATATACTACGCCTTATACCTTAATTCATCGTCATCATAAAAGCAAAAAAGACACAATAGATTATTTGAATGTCAGCAAACAAGAGTGGCATAATCCAGCAAATAATCAAGTTTATCATGATAGTTTTTGGGATTTATATGAATTAGCATTTAAAGATAGTGAAACTATTGTTAAAATTATGCAAGATTTTATTAATGGTAAAGATATTAAAAATGATGTTATTAAGTTCTGCCAAGATCAAAATTATAATGGTTTATTTCTTGGCGAGACTCATAAATATTACAAATCGGTTTATAAAGAAGGAGATTAAAAGATGGGATTTATTAGTTCAAGAGGGAAGATTCATGTTGAAGGACATAAGGATTTAACACTGCATAGTGAAATTCACGAAATTCAAGATGAAAAAGTAGTTGGTAAAATTTATATTTCTAAACTTGCTGCAAACGGCAAAGAGATAAAGTTTGATGTTGAAGTTGGAGACGAAGTAAAAATGGGTCAAAGAATAGGAGAAAGACAGGGATTCTATGTTCCAATTTTTGCTCCAGTTTCTGGCAAAATTATAGATATAGAAAATCGTTATAGTTGTTCTATTGGAAGACCAGTATCGCATCTAATAATTGAAAATGATTTTAAATATACTCCAGCAGAAAAATTGCCAATACTAGACTATGATAAAGCAACAAAAGAAGAGATAATATCACACATCAAAGAGGCTGGGATTGTTGGCTTAGGTGGTGCAGGATTTCCTACATATGTAAAGTATGAAAATGTTACTGGGATTAAAACAGTTATTATAAATGCAATCGAATGTGAACCATATTTAACAACTGATTATCATGCAATCAAGAACTATCTTGAATTGTTTGTTAAAGGAGTTAATTTGTTAAAAAGAGCTGCAGGAGCTGATAATGCTATTATTGCAATCAAAAAAGGTAAGGCAGAGTTAGTCGCAAAAATAAGAGCCGCTCTTGAAAGTTCTCAAAACATTGAAGTCAAAGAACTTGACGATAAGTATCCAATGGGTTGGGAAAGGGTTCTAGTATATGAAATAATGCACAAGGATTATAATATGTTACCAAGTGAAGTTGGAGTAATAGTTAATAATGCTTCAACAGCAATTGCAGTTGCTGATGCTTTATTGAATGGCAATCCAATAACAAAAAGATTGCTAACAGTTTCAGGTAATGCAATAAAGAATCAAGGAATTGCTTTAGTACCAGTTGGCACTCCAGTTTCCGGTATTATCGAACATTTTGGAGGATATACAGCTGATCAAGTCGTTTTATTAGTTGGTGGCCCAATGGTTGCAAAAGGAATGATGAATGATAGTTTTGTCATTGAAAAACCAGCAGGAGCTTTAACGGTTCTTATTCATGAAGAAATAAAGGCAAGCCCATGTTTACGTTGTGGCAGATGCACATTAATGTGTCCAGCATCTCTTCAACCAGTAGAAATTAAAATTGCAGTTGAAAACAAAAATATTGATAGATTAGAAGCATTAAAGGTCAATAGTTGCATTGAGTGTGGTACTTGTAGTTTAGTTTGCCCATCAAAGATAGAGGTTACTGAATTTATGCGTAAAGCGAAATTACAATTAAAAATAGCAAAAGCAAAGTCAATGCCAAAGAAAAGTTAAATTAGTTTTCTAATTGTAAACCATCAAAAAAATAAAAATGTCCAGTAAATTAATGATAAAATTTATTGACATTTTTTATATATGAATATATAATTACACATGCAAAAGCACAAAAAACGACTCTTATTAAGAACCATGAGATTGAGGGAATCTATGAAGTGGTAGCAACCCTTTTGCAAGAAGGTGCTAAAACCCCAGCGAGTTACAATAGTAACTTGAGCGATAAGAGGAAGTAGATCAATATTTATGACTAACTTCCTTCGGGGAAGTTTTTTGTTGAAACCGGAGGGAAGAAAGAATGAAATTTGCAAAATTATTTACATCAGAGTCCGTTGGTCCCGGACATCCTGATAAGATTTGTGACCAAGTAAGTGACGCAATTCTAGATGCTTGTTTGAAGCAAGACCCATATTCTAGTGTTGCTATAGAGTGTTTTACAACACGTAATCTTTTTATTGTTGGGGGAGAAGTATCAACTTCTGCAAAAGTAAATTATGAGAAGATTGCTCGTAAAACATTGAAAGATATTGGATATACTGATGAAAAATATGGTATAGATGCTGATAGATGTCAAGTTATGGTAGTAGTAAAAGAACAATCAAAAGATATAGCTCAAGGAGTTAAAAATATAAGTAGTAGTAAAGAAATAGGAGCAGGGGATCAAGGCATGATGTTTGGTTATGCATGTAATGAAACAGCTGCTTATATGCCTTTGCCTATTTTTCTTGCCCATGAACTAGTTAAAGAAGCAAATTTGCAAAGAAAAAATGGAGAATTTATAAATGCTGGTCCAGACATGAAATCTCAAGTAACAATAGATTATACTGGTAATAGTCCTGAAGTTGATACTATTTTAATGTCAATTCAACATGATAAAGAAGCTAATTTTATAGATTTTAAAGAATACATTAAAGAAAACATAATAAAGAAAGTTATTTCTAAATATGGATTAAATCTAGATTACAAGGTATTTATTAATCCAACTGGTAGATTTGTAATTGGTGGACCAGAAGGAGATACAGGACTTACTGGAAGAAAAATAATTGTTGATACTTATGGAGGATATGCACGTCATGGTGGAGGAGCCTTTAGTGGTAAAGATTGCACAAAAGTAGATAGAAGTGCAGCATATATGGCACGTTATATTGCAAAAAATATTGTAGCTTCAGGAGTAGCACAAAAGTGTGAAATTCAGATTTCTTACGCAATAGGAATTGCTGAGCCAATTTCTTTATCAGTAGATACTTTTGGTACTTCAAGTTATTCTGACGAAAAAATTATCTCAATGATACAAGAGATATTTGAGTTAACCCCATATGGTATTATTAAAACTTTGGGATTACGTAAACCTATTTTTGCCAAAACCGCAACATTTGGTCACTTTGGACGTCTAGATTTAGATTTGCCATGGGAAAAATTAGACAAAGTAGAAAGTATAAAAAAGTATTTAAATATTTTATAAAATATGTTATTTTATACTAGTGTGGTAAGGAGTAGTTAGATGAACAAAATTAAGCAAAATAAAACTCCATTTTTTGATGCACTAGTGTCATTTAATAATGAAGGTATTATACCATTTGATGTACCAGGACATAAACGTGGAAGATTAGTAAATGAATTTGTCAAAGAAGTTGGTACCAAAACAATGGAATTAGATGCTAATTTACCTAGAGGATTAGATAATTTGAATAGTCCGACAGGTGTAATAAAAGAATCAAGTAAACTGCTTGCTGATGCTTTTGGAGCAGATTATGGTTTTTTCCTTGTTAATGGTTCTACTGTGGGAATATTAGCAATGATATCATCCGTAATAAAAGCGAATGATAAACTAATCTTGCCAAGAAATGTTCATAAATCTGCAATAAGTGGACTAATAATTTCTGGAGCAGTTCCAATATTTGTTGATCCTGATATTGATGAAGAATTGGGTATTGCAAATGGAGTAAGCTTTGAAAAATATAAAGAAGCAATTATTGAAAACCCTGATGCTAAAGCAGTTTTTATAATTAATCCCACATATTTTGGGGTGGTTACGGAAATTAAAAAAATAATTGATTTTGCACACGAAAATGATATGGCAGTAATAGCAGATGAAGCTCATGGGAGCCATTTTGCCTTTTCTAGATTAATGCCTCGCCATGCCATTTCTTTAGGAGCTGATCTTTCAACTGGATCTCTTCATAAGACTGGCGGTTCCTTAACACAAAGTTCAATTATGTTGATGAATGATAATAAATTTGTTACTGCGACTAGAGTGCGGTCAATATTAAGTATGCTCCAATCAACATCACCAAGTTCTCTTTTACTTGCTAGCTTAGATGTTGCTCGTAAAGGACTAGCATTATATGGGAGCGATTTGCTTAAAAAAGCCGTTGACCTCTCACATTATGCTTGTAAGCAAATTGGAAAAATTCCAGGTTTAAAAACATATGATGATTCCTATTTTAAAAACACAGGTTGCTATAAGCATGATTGCACCAAATTAATTATAAATGTTACTGGTCTTGGCTTGACAGGATTTGATGTATATAAAATAATGAAAGATGATTATCATATTCAATTGGAGTTGGCAGAAAGTTATGTTGTTCTCGCCGTTATTAGTATTGGAACTATTCAAGAAGATATTGATAAACTGATTGATGCATTTAAAGATATTTCTTCTACTTATTATGGCAAAATTATTCATAAATCTAACTTTAAATACAAATATTTGGTTCCAAAGCATCGTTTCAGACCAAGAGATGCTTATAATGCTCCAAAAAGATTTGTGCGGTATAAAGATGCTGTGGGTCAAATAGCAGCAGAAGCCATAATGGCATATCCTCCAGGAATTCCACTTGTAATCCCAGGAGAAGAAATCTCAAAAGATATGCTTAAAGCGATGTATAATTATAGAAAAGAAGGTTCAACTCTAATTAGTCAATTATC
>JBAXYK010000019.1:0-7973 GCA_041670825.1 Bacilli bacterium
AAAGTATTTATTTTATGGGGAAGTAAGGCTATAGATAAAAAGGTTATGATTACTAATCCTCATCATCTAGTATTAACAGCTAATCATCCTTCTCCATTATCTGCTTATCGAGGTTTTTTTGGATGTAAACACTTCTCCAAAACAAACAAATTTCTGGTAGAAAATGGAAGAACTCCAATTGATTGGAATTTGAATTAGAAGTTAAGTAGATTTAATAAAATTAATGTGATAAAATTAAAAAAGACAGGGGTGCTACTATTTAAGTAGCTGAGATTTAGTTTAAACTATTAACCCTTAGAACCTGAACGAGGTTATACTTGCGTAGGGAGTCACAAGATTAGTGCTTGTTATTCTTTGCGCCTTTTATGGAGGTGCTTTTTTTATGGGGTGGAGTAGTAGAAAGATTGCTTTTATAGCAATTAGTGTTTGTCTTTCTTTAGTAATTGAAGTTATATCATCAATGTTTTTTAGAATGCCTCAAGGAGGAAGTTTTTCTTTGGTAGCAGTTCCTTTAATAATATTGGGATATAGATATGGATTAAAATATGGAATAATTGGCGGAATAATTGTAGGAGTTTTACAAGGAATATTTGTGCCACCATATTTTGTTAATTTCTTTCAATATTTTCTAGAATACATTTTAGCTTTTGCTTTCATGGGGATGGGGTCTTTTTTAATCAATCTAACTAAAAAAGAAAGTGTAATAAACTTAGAAATAGGAGTAATAGTATCTTTAATCTTAAGATACATATGTCATGTAATTGCTGGGGTTTTATTTTTTGCAGAATATGCCGGGGATCAAAAAGTTATAATTTATTCTTTATCATATAATGCTGTTTATATGGCGCCTACAATTATCATTACTTTATTGGTGGCTCCGTTAGTTTTTAAAGCAGTTTCTACATACTTAAAAATGCATTCTAAAAAAACTATTAATTAATGCACTAAAGTAATATAATAATTATGTAAATATTGTATTAAGTGGGTGTTGAAATTTTATGTTAAATGTGGGTGAGGACATAGTAATATGTAGTTTTAAGCATAATGGTTCATTTCATAGATTATGGGAAGATACTCTTTTGCTTAAAGAAGATGATGATATGTTTATTGTTGGTAATTTAAAGGCTAAAGTTACTGAATCTGATGGCCGTTTTTGGGAAGCAAGAGAACCAGCAATTACAATACTTTTTAAGAAGTATTGGTATAATGTTATCTGCATGATAAGATCAGATGGTGTACATTATTATTGCAATATAGCTTCTCCAAGTATTTCTCAAGAAAATAGTATAACTTATATAGACTATGACTTAGATATTGGTATGTCTCCCAATAATAATATTAGAATACTTGATGAAATGGAGTATAAAAGACATTCTGAACAAATGGAATACTCATATGAATTAGATTTTATCATAAAAAAATCTATGTATGAGGTTATAAGTAAGTGTAAAAAAAGAGAATTTCCATTTATTGATGAAATTATTAATAGTTATTATGATAAATATTTAAAAATATTGAAAGAAAAAGAAGACTAGTCTTCTTTTTTAATTGTGACTGATGAATAAATATTAGCAACATTTTTATTTGGGAAGATATAATGATTTATTGCTGTTATTGCTGTAGCTGCTTCCCCAAAACCTACAGCAATTGTTTTTAGTTTTCCTTTGTAGGTAACGGCATTTCCACACGCATAAATTCCTTCACACGATGTTGACATATCACTACTTACAATAAATGATCCCTGCTCCATGTTTATATCTATTTCACTAAACTTATTCTTGCTAGGCAAGAAACCATAATTGACTAAAATGTAATCAGTATCAATTTGTTCTTCATTTTCTGTTTCTTTGTTCTTAATAATAATTTCTTTTACAATATTATTTTTTAAATTAAGAGCCACAACGTCATATGGTGTCTTAATGATTCCATTTTTACTTTTAAATTTTTCAATTGTTTCTTCATGTGCCCTAAATTCATTTCTGCGATGAATAATTGTAGTCTTTATTCCATTTTCTAATAGCATTACACCCCAATCAAGAGCAGAGTCTCCGCCTCCTAAAACAACAACTTTTTTATCTTTAAAAGTTTCTATAGAATCAATTTTGTAAAGTATATTTTCAGCATCATTTCCTTCTACAGTTAGCTTTCTTGGTGTAAAATTGCCATTTCCTGTTGCAAAAAGTATAGTCTTGCATTCTATTTTCTGCTTACTTGTTTGTATTTCATATCCTCCGTTAATTTTTTTGATTGAATGGAGTTCGTTATTTAAATATAAAGGGATTTCATTTATAAATTGTTTGTATTGTGCATACACTTGATCAACAACATCTTTTGCTTTTATTGACTTTTGTGTAGGTATATCAAATATTTCTTTATCCTTGTAAAGGGTAGTTAATTGCCCTCCGACATAAGGTAATGATTCTATGATGCATCCATTTAGTTTTCTCATCCCGGCATAAAAACCAGCAAAAAGACCTATAGGACCACTACCAACAATAACTACATCAAGCATAGAGTACCTCCTTTTTGATATATAAATATATTACAATAATTTAGTAATTTTTGGTAGAATTATGTTATCATGATTAAGTTAATAAATGGGGATGTTATTTATGGAGTGGCAAATTATAACTAAAAACGAGCAGGAAACTCAAAAATTTGCTAATTATCTTTCAAAATTTACATTTGAAGGCCAAGTAATTTTGCTCTATGGGGATTTAGGGGCAGGAAAGACAACTTTTACTAAGGGATTAGCAGAAGGATTAAATATAAAAGAAACAATTAATAGTCCAACTTTTAATATAGTTAAGTGTTATTATAAAGGGAAAATTAATTTATTTCATATAGATGCCTATAGATTAGAAAATAACAAACAAGATATAGGCTTAGATGAGTACATATATGGTAATGGTGTTTGTGTTATTGAGTGGCCAAATTACATTGATTATTTGTTGCCTAAAAATTATCTAGCAATAAACATATTGCCTCTAAGCAAGAATAAAAGAAAGATTACATTGATTTCTAATGATACCAAGAATGATGAAGTACTAGAGGAAGTGAAGAAGTATGGGTTATAAATTAATTATAGATACATCCAATAGGATGTTATCTGTAGGCATAGCAGATGATTATGAAGTTATATATAAAAAGCAATATGAAGCTTGGCAAAGACAATCTGAATTCACGATAAAAGAAATAGATATTGCTTTGAAAAGCTTGAACATATTGCCTTCTTCTTTGGATGAGATAATTGTTGGGAAGGGACCTGGTTCTTATACTGGCATTAGAATTGCCTTAACTATAGGGAAAGTCATGTCATATGCTTTAAATATACCATTAAAGACCATTTCTTCATTACAAACTCTTTGTGGATTATTGCCAAAATGCATGGCAATTATAGATGCAAGGAGTGATAGGGCTTATGTTGGAATTTATGATAAAGGGGAAGCTATTATAAAAGATAGTATCCAATATTTGAGTGACATCCCCAATATTGCAAATGAAAATGGGATTGTTAATTTTGTTGGAGAAGTAAATTTGATTGGAAAAGAAGTTAAAGATATAGATATTGTAGAGAATATGTATTTGATTAGTAAATTGATTGCACCAGAGACAAATGTTAATGTTGTTACTCCACAATATCTGAAAGGTTAGGGGATATTTATTATGATTGTAAGAGAAATGAATATAGAAGATATTAAAAGGGTAAAAGAGATAGAAGATCAGGTATATAAAGTACCCTGGACAAATACTATGTTTTTAAATGAAATAATTTCTAATAAATTTGCCTATCTTTTTGTCTTGGAAAACAACAATGAAGTAATAGGTTATAGCGGTGTCTGGATTGTTGCCGATACTGCTACCATAACAAAAGTAACAGTATCTAAAGAATATCAAGGCAAAGGTCTAGGAGATATTTTAATTGAAGATTTAATAAACAGAGTAAAAAGTGTTAAATGTGCATATGTTTCTTTGGAAGTTAGAGTTTCTAATACTAAGGCATTTAACCTATATAAAAAATATGGGTTTAAGCAAGTGGCAGTAAGAAAAAAATACTACAATGATGGCGAAGATGCTTATGCAATGGTGAAATATTTTGAAGGTGGCGAAGACTATGAAGAAACTTATATTGGGAATTGAAACCAGTTGTGATGAAACAAGTGTAGCAATAATTGAAGATGAAGATAAGTTGCTTTCAAATATTGTTTCTAGCCAAATAAAGATACATGAAAAATATGGTGGAGTTATGCCAGAAATAGCTTCTAGATTACATGTAGAAAATATAAATATTGTTTTAGATCAAGCATTAAAAGAAGCAAATGTTAAGCTTGAAGATATTTCTGCATTTGCTTTTACAAGAGGGCCAGGATTAATTGGAGCTTTACATGTGGGAGCTCAAGCAGCAAAGACCTTGGCGCTAACATATAATGTTCCTTTGATAGGAGTTCATCATATTGCTGGGCATATATACGCTAACAAGTATATTAAAGAAATGCTTTATCCTTGTTTGGCTTTAGTTGTTTCTGGAGGACATACCGAACTTGTTTATATGGAGAAAGAATTAGACTTTAAGGTTATAGGAAGAACTCAAGATGATGCTATTGGAGAAGCATACGATAAGGTTGCAAGAGTTTTGGGGCTTACTTATCCTGGAGGACCTCAAATTGATAAATTAGCAAAAAAAGGGAAGCCTTTTTATAAATTACCAATCCCTCGAACAAAAAACCCTTTAGATGTTTCTTATAGTGGACTTAAAACATCAATAATAAATATTGTTCATAATATAGAACAAAAAGGCGATAAAGTTAATGTTGAGGATATGTGCTATGCTTTTCAAATAAGAGCAATAGATTTGATAATAGATAAAGTAATATTAGCTCTTAAAGAGTATGGTGATATAAAACAAGTTGTGGTTGCAGGTGGAGTTGCAGCAAATTCATATTTAAGAGAAAAATTACCATTAAAGGTCAATAAATTTAATAAACTAATTGATGTTGTTGTTCCTCCTATGTGGTGTTGTACAGATAATGCTGCAATGATAACTATTTTAGCAAGCAAGTTATACGATATTAAAAAATTTGATGATTTAAGTATTGGAGTAGATCCAAACTGGTCAATAGAGGATGCACTAGAAATCATATAGACAATTTAATAATAAACACTTATAATTAAGATACAAATACGATGATAAAAGACGAACTATTTAAAAAATATAAGCGAGTCCTATTATGGTGAAAAGAGGATTATTGGTTAAATAGGGAGAACACTTTTGGAGTAGGAGATTAATTTCTCTCGCCACCAGCGTTAAAGGTTTAAAGAGCGCACAAAAGAAGAGGCGAACTAGGATGGTACCGCGATATATTCGTTCCTAGGGACCTCTTTTTATATTTAAGGAGGGCTTTATATGCTTGAATTTAAAACTGTTAGAGAACTTTATGAAACATCATTATCTGGGAGTCAATTAGAAAAAGACTCAATTGATATGGTAGAAATTGAAGGTTGGGTAAGAACCAATAGATACAATGGATCTATAGGATTTATTGAGATTAATGATGGTACTTATTTTAAAAATTCTCAAATTGTTTATGATGCAAAAATCAACAATATTGAAGAATTAAAGAAAATTAATACAGGTACTGCCATAAAGATTATTGGCAAATTTTGCTTAACTCCAGAATCAAAGCAACCATTTGAAATTAAGGCCAGTGAAGTTGTTGTAGAAGGAGAATGCGATAGCGATTATCCTTTACAAAAGAAAAGACATGGTTTTGAGTTTTTAAGAGAAGTTGCTCACTTAAGACCAAGAACAAATACTTTTAGCGCAGTTTTTAGAGTTAGATCAGTTCTATCTATGGCAATACACGAATTCTTTCAGGCACAAGGTTTTGTTTATGTGCACTCTCCAATAATTACTAGCAATGATGCTGAGGGAGCTGGAGAAGAATTTATAGTTACAACAAGAGAAGATGGTAACTATGAAAAAGATTTCTTTGGTAAAAAAGCAGGACTTACTGTATCAGGACAATTGAATGCAGAAGCTTTTGCACTAGCCTTTAGAGATGTCTATACTTTTGGACCAACATTTAGAGCAGAGAATTCTAATACAACAAGGCATGCAGCAGAGTTTTGGATGATAGAACCAGAAATTGCTTTTGCGGATTTAGAAGATGATATGGATTTAGCAGAAGATATGGTTAAGTATTGTATTAATTATGTTATTGAGAATTGTCCAGCAGAGATGGAATTTTTCAATACAATGATTGATAAAGGACTTCTTGAAAGATTAAATCATGTAGTAAATAGTGATTTTGTTAAAATGACTTATACTAAAGGCATTGAATTATTGCAAGAGGCAGTAAAAAATGGTTTTAAATTTGAAAACCCAAATATTGTTTGGGGAATGGATTTACAATCAGAACACGAGCGTTATTTGTGTGAAAAGATAATCAATGGACCAATGTTTTTAATTGATTATCCAAAGGATATTAAAGCATTTTACATGAGATTAAATGAAGATGGTAGAACAGTCGCAGCTTGCGATTTACTAGTTCCTTCAATTGGAGAATTAATTGGAGGTTCTCAAAGAGAAGAAAGATATGATTATCTATTAAAAAGAATGGAAGAACTAGAAATGTCAAAAGCAGGACTTGAGTGGTATTTGGATTTAAGAAGATATGGTGGAGTAAAGCACGCTGGTTACGGATTAGGTTTTGAAAGATTTTTAATGTATATTACTGGTATTCAGAATATAAGAGATGTAATTCCATTTGCGCGAACAAGTGGCAATATATCTTTCTAGAATTATATGTTTAGAAGTGAAGAAGAAAAACGTACCAGCAAAAAACGCGTAAATATCTTATTAATAATTTTAAATCTATTATTATTTGCTTATTTGTTCTATACAATATTTTTTAATATACTACCTGGCGTATTTTCTTAAATGAAAAGAGTGATAAAGTGGTTAAAAAGTATAAATATGCAATTATCATAGATACGGAGTTTGTTTCTTCAAAAGAAGGAGCACAACCATTTCAAATTTCAATGTTAGCCTTTAAGATAGAAAACAGCAAATTGGTTAAATTGAATGATTTTAATGCCTTTATTATGTTAAGAAAAGGATTGAAACTCAATTACTTTGCCAAAAAATGTACAGGGATAACAGATGAAAAATTAAAAGAGAATGGTATTTATCCGGATATGGCAACCCACCAAGTTATAAATTATTTATTAATGTTTAATATTGAAGAAACAATAATAATTGGATGGGCACCAAGTAATGATAAAAGGATGCTTGATTTATTGATTAACCACGAAGAACCAATGATAGATTTAGAAGCTTTTGATTGGTTTGATTTATCGAAATCATATTTGTCACTAAATAAAATAGAAACCAAAGAGACTCCATCTCTTTCTAGTGTTATAAATTTTTATCATTTAAGAGGGTATAGTTTCCATGATTCAATGGAAGACGCTAGAGCAACTGCAACATTGTTTTGTTTGTTTTTAAAAGAATATGGAATTGATAAAACTATATATGATTGTATGCAAAAACCCAAAAAAGCAAAAGATAAAAGAAAGAATATAAAAGATGCTACTTCACAGTAGCATCTTTTAAACATTCTTCAATTTCTTTTTTAGCAACTTTTGGATTAGCCAAATAATCAAGGACTAGTCTTTCTTTATCTTTCCCATAGATAACTACATTTAGACTTTCAATGGTGATTTTACTTACATTTTTGATTGCAATTTTATCCAATTTATTTGGTCTATTAAATCTATGATAATGAATATCTTGTGGGGTTATAAAAAAGTATGATCCTTTTTTTTCGCTGATTATATGAAATATTAAGAATACCAATAATCCAATTAGAATTACAGTTATCTCAAAAACTATGTCACTATTATAAAAAGATTCAAAAAAATACTGAGGCAAAAGCACTAATATCATTATGATTACTACCACAGAAGGGGTA
>JBAXYK010000020.1:0-7790 GCA_041670825.1 Bacilli bacterium
ATATAATAACTGAGGAAATAACTTATCTACCTCAAAATAATGAATATGTTACTCTTTCGGGGGAAGAAAAAGAATATTTTGATAGACTTTTAGTTATGTTAGATGAAATTGATGATGTTCAAAATGTTTATCATAACGTTGCGTTAGATTAAGTATTTATTTTTTATGGACAAAAAAATATTATATGTTATACTATTTACGATAATCAGTAATGATTACTATTTTGTGGGGAGTTTTTAAATGAATTATTCAAGACAAAGAGAATTAATCTTGAAAACAGTTAAAGAAAGTAAGAGTCATCCTACAGCTCAAGAAATCTATGAATTTGTGAAAGGTAAATCACCAAATATCAGTTTGGGAACGGTTTATAGAGATTTAAATTTTTTGGCAGAAGCTGGAGTTATAAGAAGGATAGATGTTGGCGATAAGCAAATTCATTTTGATGGAGATATTTTGGAGCATTGCCATTTTGTTTGTCTTGATTGTGGTAGAATTCACGATATTGAAAGAAAAGATTTTTGCCGTGATGAAAACAAGAATTTAATTGCTAAGGGATTTGTTCCACTAAGAAAAGATGTAATTATATATGGGCAATGTCCATTATGTAACAAAAAAGAAAAGGAGAATTAATATGGAATTAAAAGGATCAAAAACAGAAAAAAATTTAGAAGTAGCATTTGCAGGGGAATCACAAGCAAGAAATAAGTATAACTATTTTGCTAGTGTTGCAAGAAAAGAAGGATATGAGCAAATTGCAGCATTTTTTGATCAAACTGCAAGTAATGAAAAAGAACACGCAAAGTTATGGTTTAAGGCTTTAGGACATTTAAAAGATACAAAAGCCAATCTTTTAAGTGCCGCTGAAGGTGAAAACTATGAATGGACAAGTATGTATGCAGAATTTGCAAAAGTTGCCCAAGAAGAAGGATTTATCGCGTTAGCTAACCAATTTCGTGGAGTTGCTGCAATTGAAAAGACTCACGAAGAAAGATATTTAAAATTATTGAGAAATATCGAGAAAAATGAAGTTTTTGAAAAAGGTGAAATAGTAGTTTGGGAATGTAGAAATTGTGGTCATTTCCACACAGGGAAAGTTGCTCCAAAAGTTTGCCCAGTCTGCAATCATCCAGAAAGTTTTTTTGAAGTAAGAGCAGTAAATTATTAATCTATAGAAATTAAATATTAAAGTAAAGCACTAGTTAAAATACTAGTGCTTTTAAATTTATATAAGGGGGATAGTTATTGATTCGTTCGCTTGATCAAATTTATTTAATAAGTCTTCTACCTTTAATTTTTGTTTTTCTTCATTGCTTACATCTAGTAAAATTTCACCATTATGTAGCATAACTAATCTATTTCCATATTTTATTGCATCACGCATATTATGTGTAATCATTATTGTAGTTAAATTGTTTTCACTTATTATTTTTTGAGTTAGGTCAAGTACAATTTTTGAAGTTTTAGGATCTAGGGCTGCAGTATGTTCATCAAGTAAGAGTAACTTTGGCTTATTAATTGTTGCCATAAGCAAAGTTAATGCCTGTCTTTGACCACCAGACAAGACGCCAACCTTTTGATTGAGTCTATTTTCTAGGCCAAGATTTAATTCTTTTAATTGCTCTACAAATAGGGTTTGATGTTTTTTTACAAAGCCCCATTTGAAAGTGATTTTTTTATTTCTTCTTGTTGCAATTTCTAGATTTTCTAAAATTGACATATCAGCTGCGGTCCCTTGTTTAGGATCCTGGAAAACTCTTCCAAAGTATTTTGCTCTTTGATATTCTTTTAGATTTGTAATATCATCACCATCAAGAATTATTTTTCCTTTGTCTGGTCTATGAACTCCACAAATTATATTCATTAATGTAGATTTTCCACTTCCATTGCCGCCAATTATTGTCACAAAATCTCCCTTTTTAATTTTTAAAGAAACATTATTAAGAGCTATTTTTTTGTCTTCTAAATTTCCTGTTAAATTAAACTCTTTATAAACATTTTTAATTACTAACATTTTCTTTTTCTTCTTTAGTTCTATTTTTTAATTTCTTAATTAAAGGGATTGCTAAGACAATAGTTATAAGAACAGCATATAATAATTTCTTTAAATAATGTGGGAAACCTAGCTGTATAGCAATTGCAATTATCAAGTAGTAGGCAATTGATCCTAGAACAACTGAGATTATCCAGTTTTTGAAAGTTCTTTTTCCAAAAACTGATTCACCAATAATAATAGAACTTAGGCCAATTACTAATGCACCAATTCCCATATTTATATCTGCTTTAAGTTCAGCCTGAGAAAATAGTGCACCACCTGTAGCAATAAGAGCATTTGAAATTGCTAATCCTGAGATAATCATTACAGTTGTGTTAATCCCTTGCGCTCTAGCCATATTTCCATTCATTCCTGTTGCTCTTATAGACATCCCGATTTCTGTTCCAAAAAACCAATAGATTATAAATAGAACAATAATCACTATTATTAATGAAACAAGAATAATATTAAAATAATTTTTTTCAAAAATATTTAAGAAGTCAAAGATTGTTTTATTGTCTTCAACATATATTACATTTGAATATGGAGAATTTTTTGCAATACCCATAATTACCATGTTGATAGAATATAATCCTGTCATAGTAATTATTCCACTTAATAATTTTGGTATTTTAAGTTTAGTGTGCAATATACCCGTAAACATGCCAGCTAAAAAACCAGAAATAAATGATAATATTGTGGCAAAAAGGGGATTGACCCCCATAACGATTGTAGAGACAGCAACAGCTCCTCCTAAAGTGAAGGAGCCTTCTGCAGAAAGATCGGCAAAATCTAATGTACGATATGAAATAAATATACCAAGAGCTAATAAAGAATAGGGAAGTCCAATGGCTAGAGAATCAATTAAAACATAAATAATAGCTTGTAAATCCATTTTTATTCACTTATTCTACTCTTTATTGAATCTGGGACTACAATGCCAATTTTCTCTATTGCCTCATCATTAATTGATATGCTGTATTCTGAATCTGAAAGTGAAAGTACAGGCATTGTTGCAGGACTTTTGCCATTTTTAATGATTTCAATTGCCATTTCACCAGTTAGTTTACCAAGTTTATAGTAATTAATTCCTAAAGTTATAGTTCCACCAGCTGTAACCATATTTCCTTCTCCACAAATCGTAACAACTTTTAGTTCATCTGAAATGTTGGTAACAGAAGGAATATTTTTGGCTAAATTGTTATCTGTTGGTATGTAAATAACCTCAGCACCATCATTAATTAATTTTCTAGTAGTAGATGATATATCTGTTGCATCTACAACGGTTGCAACGATAACTTTTAATCCAACAGCTTCTGCTCTAGCTTGTGCCAATTCTGCTTGGACTTTTGAGTTTTCCTCACTAATTGTATAAAGAATACCTAATGTCTTTATTGAAGGTATCAATTCTTTTACAAGATCTATTTGTTGAACAACAGGGTTCATATCATTGGTTCCAGTAATATTGCCTCCAGGAACCTCATTACTTGCAACAAGGCCAGCATCTACTGGATCTGTAACAGCAGTAAATAAGATTTTTGCGGAAGAGTTTTGAGCTTTTGCAGCAGTTTGAACAGCAACTGCGGCTGGTGTAGCAATGGCTAGAACCAACTCATTATCTCTTACTAAAGATTTTGCCATTGTGGACATATCACTATCTTGTCCTTCGGGGTTTTGAAAGGTTATTTTTATTTGTTTTCCATCCACAAAACCACCACTTTCAAGAGCATCTTTAAATCCTTCGTATGCTTGATCTAAAGCGCCATGAGTTGCTAATTGCAATACTCCAATCTTAATTTGATCAGCATTAGAATTACATGAAGTTGCGAATAAACCGAGAGAAACTAAAGAAAGACTCATACATATTTTTTTAAACATTTTCATAATTTTTTTCCTCCATTAATGAACATGTAAATAAAAAGTGTTATCACCATCGCGATAACACTAAGGAAGGTCTAAGATTTTAATGTTATCACGATACTTTGCAGCGCATCGATAACAACATTTTGGTACTTACTTTTACATAACTAAATACCCAAGCTGCTCGATACCTCTTGGAAAAAGTAAAAGTAATAATAATAAAAGAAGGATTTGAACAAATCAAGCAATGTTTTTTTCATATAATTGTTCTCCTTTCCTTTAGATAGTTTGATTATATATTTTTGTTGATAAAAAGCAATAAAAATTTTAATGTAAGTGTTTACAACTTTTTAATTTAATCAAAACTGGGCATTTTATTGAATTAATATCTTGAATGTGCTAAATTGTTGGAGTGATATTAATACAAAATGTTTGGGGGAGTAGTTATGCTAAGAGTAGTTGTCGAAGGATGCCAATGGGGAGATGAAGGAAAAGGTAAAATTACAGATTTCCTTGCTCAACAGGCAGATGTTGTAGTTCGTTTCCAAGGAGGGAACAATGCAGGACATACTATAGTTTTTAATGGACAAAAATATGCTTTGAGGTTAATTCCATCTGGGATATTTAATGCAAACATTAAAAATGTTTTAGCCAACGGGATGGTAATTAATCCTAAGGCATTATTAGAAGAATTAGAGAGCCTAGAAAAAAGAGGTTTAAAAGATTATAAATTATTTATTTCTGATAGGGCACAAGTTGTTATGCCATATCATATTGATATTGATGGTGCTTTGGAAGACTTACTGGCTGAACAAAAAATTGGAACGACAAAAAGAGGAATTAGTCCAGCATATTGTGATAAGGCAAGTAGAATTGGTATTAGAATCGGTGATTTAATAAACCCAGGTTATTTTGCTCAAAGATTAAAAACAGCTTTAATAGTTAAAAATAAGGAGTTATCTTCTTTTGGATTAAAAGAATATAGTTTTGAATCACTTTATAATGAATATCTGCAAATTGGAGAAAAATTAAAAAAGTATATTTGTGATACTTCAATATTGCTTAATAATGAGATTAGTAATAATTCAAAGATATTATTTGAAGGAGCTCAAGGAGCAATGCTATGTATGGATCATGGGACATATCCATTTGTAACAGCTTCTTCTCCAACAGCCTCTTCAGTCCCATTGAATACTGGAATTTCTCCAAGATATATTGATGGTGTTGTAGGTATATGTAAGGCTTATACAACTAGAGTTGGTGAAGGACCTTTTGCAACTGAGATTCATGATGATATTGCTCAACAAATTAGAGAAAAAGGCAATGAATATGGTACAGTTACTAAAAGGCCAAGAAGAATTGGTTGGTTAGATTTGGTAGTATTGAAACATTCAATTAGGGTTTCTGGAATTGATAATTTAGCAATAACTTTACTAGATGTTTTAGGTGGACTTGATGAAATAAAACTTTGTTATTCATATGAACTTGAGGGCAAAGAAATTGACTATATTCCTAGTACTATAGATGAATATAATAAATGTTCACCAAAATATATTTCTTTAAAAGGATGGAAAGAAGATATTTCTAGTGTTAAGAAATTTGAACAATTACCTAAAGAAGCTCAAGTATATTTGAAAAAAATAGAGGAGATTACCAAAGTAAATATAGCTATGTTTAGTGTTGGTGCCGATAGGAATCAAACAATAGTATTAAAAAAGATTTTTAAATAGTGGAGGAGTTTCTATGATAAATCGTTACTCAAGCAAAATTATGGATGAAATATGGAGTGAAAACTCCAAGTTTTCTGCCATGCTAGAAATAGAAATAAAAGTTCTAGAGGCACTAAATATACTTAAGATAGTTCCTCTAGTTGATTTAGAAAAAATAAAGAGTAATGCAAAATTCGACTTAGATAGAATTAAGGAATTAGAAAGTCAGACACAGCATGATGTAGTTGCCTTTACTAGATGTGTTTCTGAATCTTTGCAAGAAGAGAAAAAATGGATTCATTATGGTCTTACATCAACAGATGTTGTAGATACCGCTAATGCAATAATAATAAAAAAAGTTAATGAAATACTTGAAGATGACATGTTGCTTCTGATTGAAGAATTAAAGAAAAAGGCAATACTTTATAAATATACTCCATGTATAGGTAGAACTCATGGTATTCATGCAGAATTGACAACATTTGGTCTTAAATGGGCTTTATATTATGATGAGATGAAAAGACAATTAGAAAGATTTAGAAGAGTACGCAAAGAAATAGAGATAGGAAAAATTTCTGGAGCAGTTGGGAATTTTGCAAATACACCAATTTTTGTACAAGATTATGTTTGTGAATCTTTAGGAATAGAAAGTGCAAAAATTTCCACTCAAATTTTGCAAAGAGATAGGCATGCTTATTATGTTGCAACAATAGCAAATATTGCTGGAACTCTTGAAAAAATAGCAACTGAGATTCGTAACTTGCAAAGAACTGAAGTCCATGAAGTTGAAGAGTATTTTTCTACAAATCAAAAAGGATCAAGCGCTATGCCACATAAGCATAATCCAATAGCTAGCGAAAACATATGTGGGTGTTCAAGAGTTATTAGAGGATATATGATTTCTTCATACGAAGATATGGCTTTATGGCACGAAAGAGATATTTCCCATTCTAGTGTTGAAAGAATTATTTTGCCAGATGCAACAACGCTTTTAGATTATATGTTAACTAGATTAAAGAAAGTTGTGGATAAACTAATTGTTCATGAGGATAAAATGATTGAGAATATTAACTTAACAAAGGGTATAATCTTTTCTCAGCAAGTGTTAACTCAACTAATTAATAAGGGATTATCTAGAGAAGAAAGCTATGATGTGGTTCAGAAGTTAGCAAACGAATCATATAATAGTAAAGATAAATATTTTATTGATTTACTAAAAGCTAATTCATTTATTGGTAAGTACTTAAATGCCAAAGAAATAGATAATTGTTTTGATTTAAAAAAGTTTAATAAAAACGTTGATGATATTTATATTAGAGTAGGTATTGATAAATAAAAAGACAGTCATTATATCGACTGTCTTTTTAAATTAAATTTAAAATAATTATGATTTAGTATTAGTATCAACTTTTGCTTTATTCAAACCATTTTGAATAGCAAGCAATAAACGTGCTGAACTCAAAGTTGCTCCAGTTATTTTATCTACTCCAGTAACACTAGGTGCACTTATATCAGCAGTAGCTTGAAGAACATCTTCTACCTTTAATCCTTCAAATGATGCAAGAAGATCTTCATAGTTATCAAACCATACACTATCATTTGTCCAGTATGCTGCTGGGGAAGTAATATTGCTATTCTCATCTAGAGAAATACTTACAATCTTATCATTTTTTATTTCAATGCTTACTTTTGCAGTAAACAATGTTCCGTATGATTCTCCCTCCCATTCGCCAGCATATGTGCCATTATTATAATTATTAGATGAACATCCAGTGGCAAATAATGCTAGAAGTCCAAGAAACAAAAAGCTTTTTTTCAACATAGCGTTTCCTCCTTCTTATATGAAAATGTTAACTTAAAATAAACGCGACTGTCAAGCAAAGTCATAATATATGTCAAATTTTTTTTGCAATAATTAACATAAATAAAGGTATTTCTTTTTTTGATTTCTCAATTGCTTCAGATTTTATGCCTTTTTGTTCTTTTTTATGGGTAATTAATTCCTCCATATGATAAGTAAAAAGATCAAATTGTGAAAGAGTATTTATATAACTTTTAATCGGTCTATGATAATGAATTGTAAATGTGCTTTTTTCACCAGAAGCTTCTTTTCCGGGATTAGTAGTTATTTTTATATCTTCACTTTCAAGATATTTCCAAATCATTCTTTCTTGTCTATCTTCTTTTTC
>JBAXYK010000021.1:0-7770 GCA_041670825.1 Bacilli bacterium
GTAAAAAAGGAAAAAGAAAAGGAGAATGAGTTTTTACAAAGATCTAGAAAGAAAGTCCTGGATCATAATGCAAGCAAAATCGGCGTAATTGTTCCTGGTGTTGATAGTATTGCTATAAGTTTTTCTCAATGTTGTTCTCCAATTCCAGGCGACTCTATAAAGGGATATGTTTCTAAAGGGCAGGGTGTAAAAATACACCGTAGCGATTGTCCAAACATTAAAAACGAAACTCAAAGATTGATTGATGTGGAATGGGATTATGATTTTATTAGTAATGATACCTCGAAACATTATGTCGATATACAAATTAGTGCTAAAGATCGCCAGATGCTTTTAGTTGATGTTATGAATTATCTTAGCTCAATAAAAGTCCCGGTTACTTCTGTAAAAGCAAGCAGTCATGATGCTACTGGAACAGCACTTATTAATTTATGTATTCAAGTTAAAGATGCTAACGAATTGAATGAAATAATGAATTCAATAAAATCTTCTATTTCAGATATATACGAAATTATTAGGTACACTAAAAATTAATATTGCCATAAATTAATATAAATATTATAATATTTTTGAAATCCATTGAAAAAAAGAAGAATACCTATTTTATTTAGAAAGAGTGAATAGATGAAAGCACTTTAAAAGAAGTATTTGGGACATTTTGGAGGAGCAATAGTGAGTTATTAGCTATTGACGTTAGTTGCGTTAAGACCTTGAGTGCACAAAACTATAACGATTTGTGAACTAAGGTGGTACCACGTTTATAATACGTCCTTAGGACGTATTTTTTATTTTATTAGGAGGAAGAAATTATGATAAAATACACTTTACCAAGAGGAACTCAAGATATTTTGCCAGATAAAGCTATAAAGAAAGAGTATGTTTTGTTTGTTTTGAAAAATGTTGCTGATTTTTTCGGATTTAATGAAATTCAAACTCCTGTGTTTGAAAATACAGAAGTATTTACGCGTTCTGTTGGAGAATCAAGTGATATCGTTAACAAAGAGATGTATACTTTTTTAGATAGAGGAAATAGATCAATAACTTTAAGACCTGAGGGCACTGCTGGTATAATTAGAGCCTTTGTAGAAAATAAGTTATATGCAACAGCAGATCTCCCATATAAAGTTTATTACAGTTATGATGTTTTTCGCTATGAAAGACCACAGGCTGGTAGATATCGCCAACTAAATCAATTTGGAATTGAATCAATTGGAACAAATTCACTCTATCATGATGCTGAAGTTATATTAGAAATGTATCATTCACTTAATGAATTAGGTATTAGAGATTTCTACTTTAAAATTAATAATATCGGTGATGAAGATTGCCGTTCAAAATATAAGTTAGCTTTAAAAGAATACTTTGCAAATTATTTAAGTGATTTATGTAGTGATTGTAAAATAAGATATGAAAAGAATCCTCTTAGAATATTGGATTGCAAAATTGATTCTAGTAAGGATTATTTTAAAAAGGCACCTAAAATTAGTGATTTCCTTTCTGAAGATTCTAAGAAATACTTTAAGAATTTGCTTGATATTTTGGACGAGTATCAAGTTAATTATGAAATTGATGATTCCTTAGTTCGAGGCTTAGATTACTATTCTGAGACTGTATTTGAAGTTCATGTAAAAAATGAACAACAAGATTATGGTGCAATAGGTGGCGGTGGCCGTTATAACAATTTAGTGGCAGATCTTGGTGGGCCACAATTATCATCAATTGGTTATTCATTTGGTATAGAAAGAATAATTCTCATAATGGAAGCTCAAAATTTATTTGATGGCATAAAAAATGAAATATTAGCTTATGTAATGCCGCTTGAAGACACTACTAGTTCTTATGCATTTCAAGTAGCAATGTATTTAAGATTTAATCAAATTTCTACTGATATTGATTTTAGCGGAAAATCAATTAAATCGCTATTCAAGATGGCGGATAGAAAAAATGCTAAATATATAATTTTAATTGGTAATGATGAAATGATTTCTAATACTGTGACAGTAAAAAATAACGCTACAAAAGAACAAGTTACCATTCCTGTAGCAGATTTATTAGACTTCTTTGCCAATGATTTGATTAAGGAAGATAATGATGAAATCCATCACCATGATAGCAAATGTTCTTGTCATGATAATGACCATGAATGTACGTGCGATAGTGGTGAATGCGAATGTGATGAAAATGATAATGATCATGAGTGTACATGTGACAGTGGTGAATGCGAATGTGATGAAAATGATAATGATCATTGCTCATGCCACAATCACTAAAATAAGTACACTAGGGGGGGCATATATTTATGTATAGAACAAAAAATAATGGAGAATTAAGATTGAATAATGTTGGGGAACATGTTCAATTAGTTGGCTGGGTTTCTAAGAAAAGAAATTTTGGTTCAATAGTGTTTATTGATTTAAGAGATAGATATGGAATTACTCAAATAGTTGTTTCAGAAAAATTCTTTGAAATAACTTCAAAAATTAGAAATGAATATATTATTTGCATAGAAGGAAATGTCGTTGAAAGAAAAAATAAAAATAGTGCTTTGTCAACTGGAGACATTGAAGTAAGTGTAGATGACATAAAAATTGTTAATACTGCAGAATTAACGCCATTGATAATTGCGGATGATACCGATGCCTTAGAAGACACCAGAATGAAGTATAGATACTTGGATTTAAGAAGACCTATAATGCAAAAAAACTTGATTACAAGACATAAAATCGTTAAATCCTTTCGTGCCTTTTTAGACAATGAAGATTTTATAGAAGTTGAAACACCAATATTAGCAAAAACAACTCCTGAGGGGGCTAGAGATTATTTAGTTCCATCAAGAGTAAATCCAGGGAAGTTTTATGCTTTGCCACAATCACCACAACTTTTTAAGCAACTTTTAATGATTGCAGGATTCGAGAAATATTACCAAGTTGCACGCTGTTTTAGAGATGAAGATTTACGAGCAGACCGCCAACCAGATTTTACACAAATTGATATAGAAACTTCCTTCATGAGTGAATTAGAAATAATGTCTCTTCTTGAAAAATTGTTTTCTAATATGTTAGAAAATGTAGTAAATTATGACTTGAAATTGCCACTAAGAAGAATAAGTTTTAAAGAAGCATTGAATCGCTATGGAAGTGATAAACCTGATACTAGATTCGGTTACGAACTCATGGATATTAGCAATATTTTGAATAAAAATGAAACTTTTATTATTAAAGATGCATTAATGAATGAGGGTATGATTAAAGCAATTAAGATTGATGGAAAGTCTTCTGAAATTTCTAGAAAAGATATTGATGAATTAACTGAAATTGCCAAGAAAAACCATGCAAAGGGATTAATGTGGTTGAGATTTGTCAATAATAATTTTGAAGGACAAATGTCAAAGATTTTATCTGAAAACGAAAAAAATGAACTAATAAAAGTGTTAGACTTGAAAAACGGTGACATGGTATTTGCAGTTGCTGGAAAAGAATGGGAATATGTTTGTACATCTTTGGGTGCAATCAGAAGTGTATTAGGTAAAAAATTCAAGAAAGATTTGCTTGTAGGATATGATATGCTATGGATTATTGATTTCCCATTATTTGATTATGATTATGAAAATCATACTTATAGTTCAACTCACCATCCTTTTACTCGCCCTTATGATGAAGATATTCCTTTACTTTATACAAACCCTCACAAGGTTAGAGCACATCACTATGATCTTGTTTTAAATGGTTATGAATTGGGAAGTGGTTCCTTAAGAATTTATGATCAAGAAATACAAAGAAAAGTTTTTGATATAATTGGATTAAGCAAAGAGGAAATTGATAATAAATTTGGGTTCTTTATAAATGCATTTAAATATGGAACACCACCTCATGGTGGAGTTGCATTTGGTATTGATAGAATTGCAATGATTTTATGTGGTTGTGAGAGTATTAGAGATGTAATTGCATTCCCTAAAAATGCATCAGCTGTGTGTCCAATGACTGAAGCTCCAACTGAAGTTTCGCAACAGCAACTCGATGAGCTTTCTATAAATATTAATATTAAGAAATAATTATACATTTTAATATTTCATGATATAATAATAATGTCTAGAAGTATATTGCGTTTCCGACATATTTGATTAGGGAGAACGATGTAATTTTGTGGTGTTGAAGGCTATTTATTTAGAATCCTAAAGCAAAAAACAGTTCACCCACCTTAACTTACTGGGAATGACCGGACTTCTAGACTTTTTTTATGCTTGCTATATTTTTATATAGATATATTTATGATATAATAGCATAGTAATGAGGGGAGAAATTTATGGATAATAATCAGCAATTAGCTATAAACACTATTAGAATTTTAGGGGTGGATGCAGTAAATAAGGCAAAATCAGGACATCCTGGAATGGTTTTAGGATCAGCACCTACAATGTTTACTTTATACAGTAATTTTATTAATGCAAATCCAAAAAAAACTTCATGGATAAATAGAGATAGGTTTGTTTTGGCAAGTGGCCATGCATCCATGTTGTTATATGCAACATTACACTTATGTAAATATAATGTTTCTATCGATGATATAAAAAATTTCCGTCAATTAGATTCTAAAACACCAGGTCATCCAGAATATGGACATACTGATGGTGTTGATGCCACTAGCGGTCCTTTAGGTCAAGGAATTGCTCATGCAGTTGGCATGGCAATGGCTGAAAAATTTTTGAGTTCAAAATATAACAGAGAAAATTTTCCAATTTTTGATCACTACACATATACTTTGTGCGGTGATGGAGATTTATTTGAGGGCGTAACTCAAGAAGCAATATCCTTGGCTGGGCATTTGAAGCTTAATAAACTAATTTTAATATATGATTGCAATTCTGTTACCCTTGATGGTAATTTAGATATGGCTTTTTCGGAAGATGTTAAAAAAAGATTCGAATCTTGTGAATGGAATGTATTAGTAGTAGATGATGCAAATAATATTGATGTCACTAATAAAATGATTAAAAAGGCAAAAAAATCATTGAAACCAACTTTAATCATCACGAAATCTATTATTGGTTACTTATCTAAGAATGAAAATACATGCAAGGTTCATGGATCTCCATTAGGAGAAGAAGATGCAGCACTCATAAAAGAAAAAATCTCTTGGAAGTATGATAATTTTGAAGTTCCTCAAGAGGTATATGATGTCTATGAGAATACTTTTATAAAAAGAGGCAAGAAAAATTACAATAAATGGAATAGAATGTATAAAAATTACGAACATATATATCCTGAATTAGCAAAAGACTTAGAGAATAATTTAAGTAATTCATTTTCTAATATAGAGTATCCATCTTTTCCATTAAATTACAAGGAAGCAACTAGAAACACATCAAATAAAATAATAAATGTTATTGCAAAGAACATTTCAAATTTAGTAGGAGGAGCAGCTGATGTTGCTAAATCTGTAAATACTAATATTATTGATGGTGGCGAATTTTCTTATCTCAATTACTCAGGAAGAAATATTAATTTTGGAATACGAGAATTTGCTATGTCATGTGCTCAAACAGGCATGTTATTACATGGTGGATTAAGAACTTTTGTTGGAAGTTTCTTGGTTTTTTCTGATTATTTTAAAGCTTCAATTAGAACTGCTTCACTTATGAAATTGCCTGCGATATATGTTTTAACACATGATTCTATTGCAGTAGGTGAAGATGGACCAACACATCAACCTATTGAACAATTATCAAGTCTTAGATTAATTCCCAATGTGAACGTTCTAAGACCAGCAAATGCAAATGAAACCTCATTAGCGTGGAAATTTGCCATTGAAAGCAAAAAAAGTCCCACTTGCTTGATACTAAGTAGACAGGATTTAGTGGTTGATTGCGAAATACCAAATTATTCCGAATTTCTAAAAGGCGCTTATGTTGCAAGCAAGGAATGCAACAAAGCAATATTTACTATAATTAGTAGTGGTAGTGAAGTAAACTTGGCAATAAATGTCCAAAAAGAATTATTAAAGGATGGAATTGATATTAGAGTAGTATCAATGCCTTCATGGAATTTATTTAATGATTTATCTTCAAAAGAACAATTTAAAATATTAAAAAATGATAGAGAAAACATTATAGCGGTTGAAATGGCAGCATCTAGTATATTATATAAATATGCAAAATATGTTTATGATATAAATGCATTTGGAAAGAGCGGAAAAGCAAGTGACGTTATTGCAAATTACAAATTTTCTACAGAAGATATTGTCAATTACATAAAAAGTCTTATTTAGTTGTGATTTTTTACATTGTAATAATTAGAGTAATAGTTTAAAATATTTATGGCAAATCATATCTAGGAGGTGTTATTAATGGGTTGGCAAAATATTGCATGGATGATTGGTGGTTTAATTATTGGAGGCGTGGCTGGTTTTTTAATTGCTAGATGGTATTTAAAAAGAGAGCTGGCAAAAAATCCTCCAGTTAATGAAAAAATGATAAGAGCTATGTTTCTATCTATGGGAAGGAAACCATCTGAGTCACAAATTAAGCAAGTAATGAACTCAATGAATCAATATAAATAAAAAAGGTCTAATTGGAGTGAACCCCAAAAAGTAGACACTACAAAAATAAAAGGGTAAATGACAAAACAAGGAACATCTCTATATAATTAGGTTATATGGAGGTGTTTTTATTATGGCAAAGAAAGGACAAAGATATAATAAATATAATATAGAATTGAAGAATAAGATTATTAAAGAGAAAGATCAAGGGATAAGTTATCATGAATTGGAAAGGAAATATAAGATTCCTTGGCAAACGATAGCCGGTTGGGTAAGGATGATAAAAGAAGATGGAGGATTAGAAATAAAACCAAGGGGACAAGGGAATAGTAAAAAACCTGATTATAAGGAGCGATATGAGATTCTAAAAAAATACCAGGACTTCTTGGCTACCAGCAAACAAAAGAAAAAATAAATTTTATTAACAGATACCGAGAAGTCCACAAGATTACATTAATGTGTGAAGTATTAAAAATAAGCCGCAAAACATATTATAAATATCGTTATATCAAGGATAGAGATTATAAAGATTATAAGGAGATTAAAAAAGTATTCAAACATAGTTTAAATACTTATGGATATAGAAGGATTAGTGATGAATTACAAGATAGAGGTTATATAATCAATCGCAAGAAAGTCTTGAGAATTATGAATAAATATGGATTTAGAGCAACCTATATCAAGGTAGCCAAAAACAATTCTAAAGCTTACATACAAGAAAATAGACGTCCAGATTTGATTCAAAGAGAGTTTAACCAAAAAGGCTGGGTAACAGATATAACATATTTAATTTATAGAAATAAAAGAGCATATTTATCAACAATCCTAGATTTACAAACAAGGAAAATTGTTACATATCAAATTAGTATGCAAAATGATAATAAACTTGTGCTAGATACATTAAATAAAGCCATTAAACAAACAAAAGATCTGAGGGGATTAATTATTCACTCAGATCAAGGTTCGCAATATTTATCAAATGAATACAAGCATATCTGCATATCAAACGGTATCTTAATATCTATGTCTAGAAAAGGTACACCGCTTGATAATGCAGTTATTGAGAGTTTCCATTCCCTACTAAAGAAAGAGACTCTATATAATAATGATATCAAATCTTTAAAAGAATATA
Source organism: Bacilli bacterium (assembly GCA_041670825.1). Classification (GTDB taxonomy): domain Bacteria; phylum Bacillota_I; class Bacilli_A; order RFN20; family UBA1709; genus JAQUUH01. Next base: position 7,667 of record JBAXYK010000021.1, read on the forward strand.
TAGAGTTTGTCCATCTTTGGTTAAGTTTTTACAATACAAGTAGAAGAAAACAAAAAAAGTAGACCTTTTATTTTTGTAGTGTCTACTTTTTGGGGTTCACTCCA
>JBAXYK010000022.1:0-7612 GCA_041670825.1 Bacilli bacterium
ATTATACATGTTAGTATTAAAATGAGCTAAATATTATTAAAATACTTGTATATTTATATATAAATATGCTAAAATAATCGTGCAATAAGTTTATGAGTGGGGGAAACCCCACTCTTACTTTTGAAATGAGGTGTGCTATGGAAAAAGTACAAATTGAGAAGATACAAAATATTATTATTCCAATTATTCAAGCAAATGGTAGTTATTTGTATAAGTTGGAATATGTGTTCGAAAATGAATCTTGGATATTAAGAGTTCTTGTAGAAAAGAACAGTGGTAACACAGATTTGGATACTTGTGTTGGTATTTCCGAGGAAATTTCAGCTAAGCTAGATGAACTAGATTTTTTAAGTGATGAATATATTTTGGAAGTATCATCTCCAGGAGCAGAAAGACCTCTAGAAACAAAAGAACAGTTCTATAAAGCAATGAATAAACAAATCTTGGTTATTTTAAAAAATGAACAAGAAAATTACAAACAAGTAGTTGGAAAATTAGTGGAAGTTAAAGAAGATTCATTTATTATAGAAATGAAGATTAAAACAAGAGCGAAAAAACTCGAAATTGATTTTTCAAACGTTGAAAAGTCAATGACAACGGTAAAAATTTAGGAGGATTGTAAAAGTGAACCCAAAAGAGTTTATAAAAGCCTTGAAAGCATTTGAGGAAAGCAAAAATATTTCACCAGAAATGGTAATAGATTTATTAAAATCAGCATTAATAAGTGCTTATCAAAAAGAAAATGGCAAAGAAGCAAGAGTAAGAGTAGAGATTGATGATAAAAAAGGTAAAATTCTGATGTTTAATCAAAAAGAAATTGTAGAAGATTGTGTAGATGATGTTCTAACTATTTCTTTACATGATGCTCAAGAAATAAATAAAGATTATAAATTGGGAGATACATTTGAAATAGCAGTAGACACAGATCAATTTGATAGAATGGCAGCACTTTATGTGAAACAAGTACTCCGCCAAAAAATTCGCGAAGCAGAGAAACAATATGTTTATGATGCTTATATTAATTTAAAGGATGATATAATCACAGGAATTGTTGAAAGAGTTGAGAATAACTATAGTCTAATAAATATCGGTAAAACAAATGCGTTAATGCCAGCAAGCAATAGCATACCAAATGAGAGATATTATGTTGGTCAACACTTAAAGGTGTATGTTGTCGAAGTTGATAAAGCTTCTCAAGGTGCTCAAGTAATAGTTTCAAGGACAGAACCTAATTTTTTGAAAAGATTATTTGAAAATGAAATTTCTGAAATATACGATGGTACGGTAGAAATTCGTTCAATAGCACGTGATCCTGGAGAAAGAGCAAAAGTTGCTGTTTCAAGTAGAGATAAAAATGTAGATCCAACAGGTGCATGCATTGGTGTCAAGGGAATGAGAATTCAAAAGATTACAAATCAACTTTCAAATGAAAAGATTGATGTTGTAGAGTATTATGAGATTCCTGAATTGTATATAGCAGAATCTTTAAAGCCAGCCAATGTTTATGGTATATCAATTGATAAAGATACTCATAGTGCGATAGTTGTTGTACCAAATGAAGAATTATCTTTGGCTATTGGTAAAAAAGGTCAAAATGCCCGTCTAGCTGTAAAGTTAACAGGGTGGAAAATAGATATAAAAACTGTTGATACTGCATTGCAAGATAAAGTTATTTTTAAAACTATTGCTGATATTAGAAATGAATATGAAAATGTTCCATTAGAAAATGCTAGCAAAAAGGTTGAAGAAATTGTAGTTCAACCTGAAATCATCAGTGAAGCCCCAATTGAAAATTTAGTTGCTGAAACTTCAATTGACAAGACTGAAGTGAATGAAGTAATAAAAGAAAAAGTTGAACCTGTAAAAGAAGAAGTATATGTATCAACAGAAAAATTTGATATACCAGTTATGCCAAGAGTAAGCGTGGTTGAGGAAGTAAAACCAATTGAAGCCACACCTGCTAAAGATGCCTCTTTAAAGAAAGATACTATTTCTAAAAAGGCAATTAAGAAAGCAGAAAAAGAAAAAGACGATAAAAAATCCATTAATTATATGCCAGTTTATACTGATGAAGAACTCCGTGAACTTGAAGAAAGCGAAAAGAAAGCAGCAGAAAAGAACAAGTATGAAGATGACATCGATTATGATGAATTCGATGAATACTATGACAAGTAATTATGAACAAAAAAATTCCAATGCGCAAATGCGTTGCAACTCTTGAGCAATTACCAAAAAAAGAGTTGATAAGAGTTGTTAAAAATAATGAAGGAGAAATTTTCATTGATTTAACTGGCAAGAAAAATGGCCGTGGAGCATACTTAAAAAGAAGTTTGGAGGCTATAGAGATAGCCAAGAAAAAGAATTCATTGGGGAGAGCTTTAGAAGCAGATATTCCTAATGAAATATATGATGAATTAATAAAGAATATTAGTTAGTAAGAAAAGGAGGGTGAATAATATATGGCAAAAGATATTATTAGTCCAAAGAAAAGAAACAATCATTTGAAAAAAAGCGATGATAAACGCCAATCCAACTTTTTTCACCAGAAAAATGTAAAAAAGGTTCAATCGCATGAGAAATTGAATGATGGTGTTTTCACTTATTCAGGAGAAACGAGTGTAAAAAATTTAGCGGAAAAATTGGATTTAAACCCAACAGAGATTGTTAAATTTCTATTTATGGAAGGCAAAATGGTTAATATAAATTCAACACTTGATGATGAACTTATAGGTATTATTTGCTTAAACTATGGATATGATTTTAAAAAAGAGAAAGTCGTTGATGAAGTCAATTTCGAGAATATTGAAATCAATGATGACCCAGCCTTACTTAAGGAGCGTCCACCGGTTGTTACAATTATGGGACATGTTGATCATGGTAAGACAACTTTGCTTGATTCAATTAGAAACTCAAGGGTGGCAGAAAGAGAGTTTGGGGGAATAACCCAAGCAATTGGTGCATATCAAGTTGAAGTTAATAACAAAAAGATTACTTTTTTGGATACTCCAGGACATGCTGCATTCACTGCAATGCGTGCAAGAGGGTCTCAAGTAACTGATATTGTAATTATTGTAGTTGCAGCAGATGATGGTGTCATGCCACAAACAAGAGAAGCCATAGATCATGCAAAGGCTGCAAATGTTCCAATTATTGTTGCTGTTAATAAAATTGATAAAGAAGGAGCAGACCCAGAAAAGATAAAATATGCATTATCAGACATCGGGTTAATGCCTGAAGAATGGGGTGGCGACACCATCTATAGAAATATTTCAGCAAAATTAGGAACAGGTATTGATGAGTTATTAGAAACGATTCTTATTGTTGCTGAGATGCAAGAATTAAAAGCAAATCCTAAAAGATACGCTATGGGAACAGTTATTGAAGCCGAACTTACAAGAGGAAGAGGACCAGTAGCTACACTTTTAGTTCAAAATGGAACTTTAAAAGTAGGAGATTCTATAGTTGTTGGAGCTAGTTTTGGTAAAGTTAGACAAATGTATGATGATTTCGGAAGATTGTGCAAAGTAGCAAATCCATCGACTCCGGTTTCTGTCACTGGACTAAATGAAGTTCCTAATGCTGGTGATAAATTTATGGCATTTAAAGATGAGCACCAAGCTCGTGATATTGCCGAAAAAAGAATGATTAAGAAAAAAGAACAAGAACGTAAAGGCAGCAGTGCAATGTCCTTAGATGATTTATATGATCAGATAAAAAAAGGTGATGTTGTAACTATAAATGTGATTATTAAAGCAGATGTTCAAGGTTCTGCTGAAGCTGTTAAAGGTGCTCTAGAAAAACTTAATGTTGCTGGCGTTAAAATAAACATTATTCGCTTCCAAGCTGGTCAAATAACAGAATCCGACATATTATTAGCTAGCGCATCAAATGCAATAGTATATGGATTCAATGTTCGTCCTGATGCAGCAATACGACAATTAGCTAGTGAACGAAAAGTTGATTTGCGTTTGCATAGAATAATATATGCATTGACTGAAGAAATGGAATCAGCGATGAAAGGAATGCTAAAGCCAGAATACCAAGAAGTAGTAACTGGACAAGTAGAAGTTCGTCAACTATTTAAAGTATCAAAAATAGGAACTATTGCAGGATGTTATGTTACTAGTGGATTTATTAAGGCTAATAGTAGTATTAGATTAATGCGTGAAGGAAGCATAATATATGAAGGAAAATTATCCTCATTAAAAAGGTTCCAAAATGATGTGAAAGAAGTAAATTTAGGATATGAGTGTGGCTTAACAATTGATAATTTTAATGATATTAAAGAAGGAGATATTGTTGAAGGTTACACTATGGAAGAAATTAAAAAAGATTAGGAGTGATTTTAGGTGGCATATAAACAAGATAAAATTAGTGTTTCGATTTTAAAATATGTCTCTGATATTCTACAGTTTGAAGTAAAAAGTCCAGATATTGGCTTTATTACTGTAACTGGTGTAGAAGTCACAAATGATTTATCTTATGCCAAAATATTTGTTTCTTTTCTTGATAAAAGTAAGGTTAATTTAAGAATGGAAGCATTGGAAAGAGTAAAAGGTTTTATTCGTTCATCGCTTGCTCAAAAATTGACCATAAGAAAAGTTCCAACTCTTATATTTGTATATGATGATTCATATGAAAAAGGCGAAAAAATAGAAAAGATATTAAAAGAAATCAAACAAAAACAGGACTAAATTAATTTAGTTCTGTTTTTTTACAATATTTTTTTATAAAATAATTTATCATAATTTCTCCCATGGAAAGAATGGTACTTTATAAAGCCTAATTTTTCAAATGATTCATAATTTTGAAAAGAATATATATTCAGATATATTACTGATATATTTTTATTTTTTGCAAAACTTTCCACTTCATCACATAATTCTTTCTCAATATTTCTATCATAAAACTCTTCACTAATAAATATGTCACTTATCTCCAAAAAATCATCCTCTACTAAGACATTGATTCCCGCTATTTTTTTGCCGAATTTATCATTTTTGATAAATGAAACATTCTCAATATTACTTAGTTTTTGTTCGAAAAACTCTATTTTAGAATTTTTTACAAAAGAATAATCATCGGGATATTTTTTGTGCCAAATATCAAGTTTAGAAGTATTTGATATCATTGTCAAAAAATTGCTTCTCGCTTGTGGAAAAAGGTGGTAATATTTCTTGAGCAAATTTTTGATTTCCTCACGATTTGTATTTTTGTCATTAGGACATGTAGAAGTGCATATAGGCAATTCATCTTGAACAGCAGTCTTAGCAATATCTTTTTCATAACAATATATTAAAGGTCTAACAAAAGTTATTTTTTCATTGCTTAGAAACATCTTAGGAGAGAATGTTGCAATTCTTCCACCATGAGTCATATTTAAAAACAGTGTTTCTATTGCATCATCACTATGATGAGCGAATGCAACTTTATTACATTTATATTTTTTGGCTGCTTGATTAATCGCAGCTTTTTTCATCTTTGAGCAAATAGAGCATGGTAATTTCCCTTCATTTGTCCTATTAAGTTTCAAAACTTCATAAATTAAAGGCTTTGATTTTACTTGATGGAATTCGATTTTGTTATTTTGACACCAAGAACGAATTTTAGAAAAGTTCATGTCAGGGAAGCCCATTATAATATTGATGCCAATGATTTCATAATTCTTTTTGGAAAAAAACTTGTAAAGATTCAAAGCTTCTAGCAAAACAAACGAATCCTTGCCTCCAGAAATTCCAACAGCAATCCGATCACCATCTTTTATTAGGTCATAATCAATATCAGCTTGCCTTAAACAGCCCAAAACTTTTCTCATTGACATAAAAACACATCCTTCAGTGCAAATATTATACTATTTTGCATAATCTTTTTCATTAGGAAATGTATTTTATGATATAATTAAAAAGTTGAAAGGATAAATGTTATGGATGGCATACTTTTAGTAAAAAAACCTTCTGGAATTACATCTTTTGCTGCTGTATCAAGAGTAAAAAAAGTATTTTCAACAAAAAAAGTTGGTCATTGTGGAACACTTGACCCTTTTGCTACAGGTCTATTGATAATTGCAGTGAATTCTGCTACAAAAATTGTTCAATTCATTGAGGCACAAGAGAAAACATATATTGCTAGGTTGAAATTTGGTGATAAGACAGATACAGGTGATTTAACTGGTCAAATTATTGAAAAGAAAGATTTCAAAGATTACAGCATCAAACAAATTGAAAGTGTTTTTGAGTCTTTCATTGGAGAATCCTATCAAGTCCCTCCCATGTATTCAGCTGTAAAAGTTGATGGTGAGAGATTATATAATTTAGCCAGAAAAGGAATAGAAATAGATAGAGAAAAAAGAAAAATAGAAATATATGATCTAAAGCTTGTTGAAAAGGATGAGGCTAGTATAAAGTTTTTAGTTAAATGTTCAAAAGGAACATATGTTCGTACACTTGGAGAAGATATTGCCAGTAAATTAGGAACACTTGGGCATTTAATAGAATTAGAACGAATTAAAATAGGTAATTTTGACATCAAAGATGGAATTGCACTCGATTTAATAACTGAAAATAGTAAATTAATCTCAATGTATGATGCTCTAAGCGATATGCCAAAGTATTTTCTAAATGAAGATGAAGAAAAAAGAGCAAAAAATGGGCAAGTTATGACTATTAAAAGTGAATTTGAAAAGTTATTGCTTGTTGGTTGTAAAGATAATCCTATTGCTATATATTATAAAAACAATGGTAATGAGTATAAATGCTTAAGGGGGCTGCAATTAAAAAATGAAAATTCTTAATATAAAATATGAAGCGCCACATTTAAATGATTCAAGGGTTGCTTGCATTGGCTTTTTTGATGGTGTTCATTTAGGACATCAAGAATTAATAAAAGAAACCATTAAAGTGGCCAAAAAACTAAATATCAAACCTGCGCTTTTTACTTTTGAAAAATCTCCTAAGGAAGTTTTAAAAAAAGAAAAGATAAAATATTTGACAACAAACCAAGATAAAATGGAGATATTAGAAAGTCTTGGAATTGAAGAAATGATTATTTTGAAATTTGATGAAAAAATTGCTAATTATTCTAAAGAAGAATTTATGGAAAAAATAATTTACCCATTAGGAATAAGAACACTAGTATTTGGGTATGATTTCCGTTTTGCAAAAAATGGTGAAGGTAATTCTTCTGCTTTAAAGCTTTTACAAACAGAGAATTTTTCGGTAGTAGAAATACCAGAGGTAATTAAAGAAGGAGAAAAAATTTCTACAACAAGAATCTCAAAATTATTACTTGCTGGGTACTTAGAACAGGCAAATAGGCTTTTAGGTCATAATTACAAAATCAAAGGCATGGTTGTTAGAGGATATGGTAATGGCAAAAAATTTGGATATCCAACTGCTAATATTGATACAAATGATTATGTTTTACCAAAAAAAGGAGTATATGCTGTCGAGGTTAAAGTAAACAATAAGATTTATAAAGGTATGGCTAATATTGGTAATCATCCGACAGTTGTCAAAACCAAAGATTTGTTACTAGAAGTTAATATTTTTGATTTTGATAAGGATATATATGGACAAATTATTGAAGTCTTCTTTTTGTACTATATACGTGATGA
>JBAXYK010000023.1:0-7540 GCA_041670825.1 Bacilli bacterium
AACTTCAAGAAGAATTTCATCAACAAAACTCTGGTGTAACAACTCATTTCTTTCTTTAAGTATCTTTACATAATCGCTTATTGCCATGTTATAAGATGGTGAGAGTTTACTTATTTCATCATCTATAAAATCTCTCCTAATTTTTGGTAACTCTTTAAATAAAAAAGCGTCTTTGGGAACAAAACTTATTACATTAAGTTTTCCAATAAAATCGCCGTTTTTCTTTGTTTTCTTCCCATTTATAAATAGTTGCTTACCTTTATCACTTAAGACAGCTTTTAGATTAAGTCTAGTAATTTTATTTTCAACTTCAACTTCTATTGTTGAAAATTCCTCACCATTTTTTATTAATGTCTTATTGTCTTCTTCGCGAAAAGATTTTAATACTGACAAAAAGTAAAGGGCTTCAACTATATTAGTCTTACCCCTTCCATTATTACCAATAATTAGAGTGGTTCCATCTTGAAATGTCGTTTCTAACCTTTTGTAATTTCTGAAATTTAATAATTTTAATTTATTAATCTTCATAACTGGTTACTTGGATAATATCTCCATTTATTTCCACTACATCACCAGGAACTATTTTTTTACCTCGTCTATTTTCTGGGATATTGTTTACAAAAATTTTATGAGTACTTATAAAACTTTTTTCTTCCCCTCCACTTTGAATGACGTCTGCGTATTTCAATAATTGTCCTAATTTTATGTATTCTGTTTTTATTGGGATTTTTTTCAAGATATCACCTCATAAAATGCATATAACATTCTATGTATATTTTAACACAAATTAGCAAAAAATAAAAGCATTTAGGTACCTTATTTTGACTCCAAATGCTCTTATTTAACTTTTTTACGCTCTTTATCAAATAAAAACCCTTCTCTAGAATAAGAGCTCAAGGGTTTTAAAAAATCTTTTAGAACTCGTTTAATAGGTTCTAACAGGTAATACTAATTGAGTTATAGAATTATCATCTTTATTCTTAATGATAAACGGTTTCATATCACCATTGAAAAGAATACTAATATTTTCTGTTCCTACAGCCCTAATAGCTTCTATCACATACTTTGCGGTAAAAGATATTTCTAATTTTTCTCCACTATATCTAAAAGAGGTAATATTCTCGACTGCAGAACCAATCTGCTGACTTTTTGAAATGATTTGAACTTGACCTGGATCCATTGTTAACTTAACAATATTGAAACGATCAACAGAAAAGACTTGAGCTCTATCAATTGCTGAAATGAAATTTTGAGAAATTGTTTCAAGCTCATACTCGAATGTATCTGGAATTAATTTTGAAGTTTCTGGATAAGCACCACTAATTAAACGCGAAACAATTAAAGTGTTTTTTAATTTAAAAATTACTTTTTTATCAGAAACAGATATTTCTACATTCTTTTCGTTTTCTATTATTCTAATTATTTCATTAAGTGTTCTTGCTGGAATAGTTATATTGAAATCTTGTTGAGTTGGTAATTCAACAATTTTTCTTGCTAATCTATATGAGTCAGTAGCCACACATTCTAATTTATTTCCTGCAGCTTTAAAATTAACTCCAGTTAATACTGGTCTATTTTCTCTATCAGATGCTGCAAAACTCGTTTGTTGTATAACTAACTTCAATTCTTCAGTAGAAATATTAAATACATTTGCACCATTTGTTAAATCTATAGAAGGATAATCATCAGCATTCATACATGTTAATGAATATTCTGAATTATCATTTTTTATTTTTACAGTAGTATTATCAATTAATTCAAATTCTAGACGTTCATTTTGAGAATCTAGTTTTCTTATTATTTCTGTAATTAATTTTGATGATAAAACAGCAGTTCCAAAACTAAAGGCATCAATTATTTTTTCCTCATTTTCTTCTAATGGTATTTTAGTAACAATAGATAGATCTGAGTCACTGCCTGTAATAAACAATCCATTCTTATTTAGCTCAAACTTTAGACCAGTTAATACAGGGTTAGGATTTCTACTTGAAACAGCTCGAGAAACATTGTTAAGTGCAACTGTTAAGTGTAATTTCGAAATAATAAATTTCATATTTATTTACCTCTTTTCTTTTTTTAAAAATATAACAATAATAATAAGCTTTGTGAATTATGTGGATAATTCATATAATATCGTTTTTTCCTAACTAAATTATACCATATAGAAGTTACTAAATAAACAAAAATCAGTCCATTTTTCTAAGATTTTATTAGCTTTTTTAATTCTTCTATAACAACGACATACTCTTCATTTTCTTTCAACAATTTATTAACTTTTTCACAAGCGCTAATCACAGTTGAGTGATCTTTTCCCCCAAACTCTTCGCCGATTTTTTTGTATGGAGCATTAAGTAGGTTCTTACAAAGATACATGGCAATGTGTCTAGGCACCGTTAAATTTGTTTGTCTTATTTTTGATGTTAGTTGATTTATAGAAATATTATAATATTCAGCAACAGTAACTTTTATTTTTTCAAAATTAATAGTATTTTCTCTTATTTTTGCAAAGGATTTAAATGTTTCTAATGCTGTTGTCATATCAATTTCGTCTTTCTTGTTATAAGTAATAGCATAGAATAATAATTTATTTAAAGCCCCTTCAAGTTGCCTTACATCTGTCGAATAATTCTGGGCAATATATTTAAGAACATCATCATCTATTAAGCCTCTATTAATATCTTGAGCTTCAACTTTTTTCTTTAATATTGCTAAAGCAGTTTCAAATTCAAGTGCTTGAATCTCTACACTTAATCCAGAAGAGAATCTTCCAACTAATCTAGTTTCAATTTTCTCTAATTCTTGAGGTGGTTTATCAGCAGTAATAACAATTTGTTTTCCAGAATTCACTAAAAGGTTAAAAATATTGAAAAATGTTTCTTGTGTGGCGTTTTTTGCTCTTAAAAATTGAATATCATCAAGCAATAAAACATCAATTCCGCGATATTTATCCTTTAAATTTTCTGTTCCTTCTTTTTTTACGGTTTTTATATAATCTTCGAAAAAATCATCTGCAGTAAGATAAAGAACTTTTGTTAAATTGTTCTTATTTTTTATGAAGTTACCAATAGCATGCAATAAGTGAGTTTTTCCAAGACCAGATTTACCATACATGAATAAAGGATTATAAAAATTACCTGGATCCATTGCTGTTGATAAGGCGGCAGTGTAGCACTCTCTATTAGAGTGTCCTACTACGAAATTTTCAAAAGTAAATCTAGGATTTAAATTTGACACAAAAACTTTTTCATTTTGCGACATATTATTATCGAGTTTTAAATTAGAAAAATTTTCAGCGGATTCTGGATCAATTATTTGGCAATCAAAATTTGTTTGCGTAATATCGCGCAGATAATTTACAATCTTATCAAAAAATCTATTATTTAACATTTGACAAGCAAAACGTGAAGGTGCAACAACTGTAACAACACCTTCATTTATACCTATAATTTTAGAACCCAAAAAATAAGTGTTATAGATAATTTTATCATCAGTTTCTCTCTCAAACCTAGATAATACCTTATCCCAAACATCCTCAAAACGTGAGGCATTAAGAACCATATGTACTCTCTCCCAACTTTGTTCATATATTCTAGCATATAGAATTAATAAAATAAATACAAAAATCACCAAAAAATATTTTTCCACACATTATCAACACATAAAAAAGTCTGGAATATGTTCTAAAATCAGTAAAAACAAAAGTTATCCACAAATAAAAAATGTGGAAAGTGTGTGGAAAAGTCACAATGGTGTGGATTGGTGTTGATATGTTGATAAATAGTGTGGATAACTAATATTTTTCCACAATAAAAATTCCATTATTAGTAAGGGTTTTTATAAATTTTCCACATACCAATTTATATTTTCCCACATTATCCCCAAAAACGAAAAACATATTATAATATAATATATTTTATTGACAACTTAACAAGCGGGCTTTATAATTGTATCGCGTATTAATCTATTTCGTGGAGGTGTATAGAATGAAAAGAACGTATCAACCAAGTAAGAGGAAACATTCTGCAGTACATGGATTTCGTGCAAGAATGTCAACCCCAAGTGGGAGAAAAGTCTTAGCAAGAAGACGTAGAAAAGGTAGAAAAGTACTATCTGCTTAAACAACCACTAGCTAAACTAGTGGTTTTTTCTCAAAATGTGAAAATAGTTTATGCAAAAACAATATCGCCTTGCTAAGAATGAGGATTTTAAGAGAGTTATTGAAAAAAGACAGAGCTTTTCTAATCGTAGTTTTGTAATTTTTTATGACAGCAATGAGTTAGAACATTCTAGAATAGGAATCTCAGTGAGCTCAAAATATGGTATTGCTGTTTTAAGAAATAAGGCAAAAAGGCAAGTTAGAATGATGATTAAAGAAATATTTGACCTTACGCACCAAATCGATATTGTCATTATTATTAGAGAAGGATTTAAACAAAAAAAATATGAAGAAAATAAGACAGAATTAAATTATATTTACAAAAAATTAATAAAAAAGAGGTGAAAATATGAAATTACTTAAAGCATTTGCGGTTTTTTTATTAGCATTTATGGTTTTTTCTACAACATCATGTACTAGTGATTTTTGTAGTGATGAAGAAGTATCAGAAATTAAAACAGAACTGAGAGTAATGTTAGATAATGGTACTGGAACAGAAACATATGCAACTCCAGAAGACTGGAGCACAAAAAGCGAAACAGACAAACAAAGTTATATTGATAATCTTTATAAAACATCTCACCCAAAGGCTTGTTTAACTATTGAAGAAAAACAAGATCCTATTACAGGTGTAACTATTGAGCCTAAGAATTTCTCATTTGCTATTTCAAGAGGATTAATTGAAGGAATATTTGTTTTCCCAATTGCTTGGCTAATGATTAAATTTACTGAATTTATTGGTACAGGAGGTTGGGGCCAGGTAATGGCGATATTTATCGTAACATTCTTGGTAAGAGCCTTTGTTACTTTGATAACTTTAAAACCAAGTTTAGCTTCTCAAAAACTTACTTTATTGCAACCAGAAATTTCAGCAATAAATGCAAAATATGGTCAAACAAAAGATCCTGTGCAAAAACAGAAACAAGCACAAGAAATGATGGCTTTTTATAAGAAAAATAAAGTTAACCCATTAACTGCTATTATTTCACCTTTCTTAACTTTGCCAATATTTATAGCTGTTTATGGTGCAGTAAAAGACACTATGCTACTTCGTGAGGGTTCAGTTTTAGGGTTAAACCTAGGACAAACGCTTAGTTCTGGAATATTGTCCATAAATATAATGGCAATTATAGTATTCTTGGCAATGGTTGGTAGCCAATTCTTAGCAATGAAAATACCACAATTACTAAATCGTAATAAAATAAGTCATATGGACGAAAAAGCAAGAAAAGCTCAAAATCAAACACAATCTTTCACTTATGTTATGTTAATAATGGTTGTGGTGGTTGGATGGATGCTTCCTTCTGCAATGTCTGTTTACTGGATCGCTTCTTCACTCTTCTCTGTTTTGCAAGCAATAATTATGAAAAGAATTGTTGATAATAAAAATGCAAGAAGGGAATATTAAATGAAGAGTTATGTTGGTAAAACATTAGAAGAAGTCTTGAGTGTTGCAAGTGAAGAATTAAGTATACCAGTAGATGAAATTAGTTATGAGATTACTAAAGAAGAAAAGAAACTTTTTTCTAAAAAAATTGAAATAATTGTTTTTACAATCGCAGATGTAATAGAGTTTTCAGAAAAATATGTTAAGATTGTTTTAAGTGATTTAGGTTTAGAAGATGAAGTGAAATCTACATTAGATGATGGTGTTATAAGAATTGCCTTAAATACCTCCCATAATGCTGTCTTAATTGGTAAAAATGGGCAAACATTACAAGCTTTAAATAGCGTTGTTCGCCAGGCTGTTAGCCACAAATTTAAACGCCATTATAGTATACTTCTAGATATAAATTCATATAAAGATGAAAAATATGAAAAACTTATAAGAATGGCAATGAGAATTGCTAAAGAAGTTCAAAAGACTAAAGTTAATGCAGTACTTGATCCAATGACTTCAGATGAAAGAAGAATAATTCATAATGCATTAAGCAAAATGAAAAATATTAAGACTGAAAGTAGTGGACAGGGTTACAAAAGACAAATAACAATATATTATGTAGAATAAAACTGCGGAAGCGCAGTTTTTTTATGCTATTATGTTATAATGATTTAAAAGAGGTGATTCATGATGTCTTTGATAGATGACACAATAATTGCACTAGCAACTCCCCCACTTGAGAGCGCCCTAGCAGTAGTAAGAATGAGTGGTTCTAAGAGTTTTTCTATAATTAATAAAATGTTTTCTAAAAAAGTAGAATTAGCAAGTAAAAATGCTATATTTCATGGAAAAATAATTGATGAAAATAAACAACAGATAGATGATTGTGTTGTTTTAGCATATAAAGCACCATTTTCTTTTACAGGAGAAGATGTTATAGAGATATCATGTCATGGTAGCTTACTTATAATTAATAAAATAATAGAAATTTCAATCTCTTTAGGAGCTAGATTAGCAGAAAAAGGTGAATTTACTAAAAAAGCTTTTTATAATGGGAAATTGGATTTGTTACAAGCAGAATCAATCAATGATTTAATAAACTCGAAATCTGATGCAGCTTCAAAATTAGCTCTTAGTGGAATAAATGGTGATATTTCTAATAATATTAAAAATTTAAAATCTAAAATTGTAGAAATAATAAGTCATATAGATGTAAATATAGATTATCCAGAGTACGATGATATTGAGCAATTAACCTCAACAATAATAAAACCCAAAATAGAAGAGTTAATATCTGAACTTAGTATAATAAGTAAAGAAACTGAGTTTGGTAAAATTATTAAAAATGGGATAAATGTTGCTATTATTGGGCGACCAAACGTTGGTAAATCATCAATATTAAATGCTTTAATAAATGAAGATAAAGCCATTGTGAGTGAATATGAGGGAACGACAAGAGATGTTGTAGAGGGTCAAATAAATTTAGCAGGTATCAATTTTAATTTTCTTGATACAGCAGGAATTAGAGATAGTCAAGATTTTATAGAAAAAATTGGAATTAAAAAATCAAAAGAGGTTATAGATAAATCAGATTTAGTAATATTTGTTACTGATACCAAAGGAGAAATAACAAAAGAAGATAATGAGTTATTAAATTCAATAAGTAATAAGAAAAAAATTATTGTATATAATAAGTCTGACAAAACAAACTATGAGTCTAATGATAATGTGGTGGTATCAGCTAAAAACAAACAAGTTCAATCATTAGTAAAAAGTATGTTAGAAGTTATTGGGTTTAGACTAGAAGATTACCAGAACAAACCACTTTTATCTAATGCAAGGCAAAAAGGACAAATAAATAAGGCATTAATAGCTTTAAAAGATGCACTTAATTCATGTAATAATCAAGCACCTAGTGATATTATTGAAATAGATGTTCGTGAAGCTTTAAAAGCAATTCAGGAATTGCTAGGAGAGATATATAAAGAAAATTTAGAAGATGA
>JBAXYK010000024.1:0-7427 GCA_041670825.1 Bacilli bacterium
AAGATGCTATGCCAAATTCAGGCGTTAAAAAAGGTGAAATTGTCAAAGCAGTAATAGTTCGCACCAAAAAAGGTGTGAGAAGAGAAAATGGCGCACACATCAAATTTGATGACAATGCATGCGTTCTTATTAAAGACGACGGAACACCAAGAGGTACTCGTGTTTTTGGACCAGTAGCTAGAGAACTTAGAGATAAGGGCGAAGGATTTATGAAAATCGTTTCTCTTGCTCCAGAAGTATTATAAGGAGGGTCAATGAATATGAGAATAAAAAAAGGCGATAAAGTAAAAGTAATTGCAGGTTCTAGTAAAGGAACCATCGGTCAAGTGCTTCATGTATATGCTAAAGGTGAAAAAGTAGTGGTTGAAGGTGTCAATATGGCAACAAAGCATATTAAACCAAGTCAATCTAACCCTGAAGGAAGAATTGAAACAAAAGAAGCTCCAATTCATATTTCAAATGTTGCATATTATGATGCAAAAACAAAAGAAACATCAAAAGTTGGATACAAAGTTGAAAATGAAGAAAAAATTAGATTTGCAAAGAAAAGTGGATCTAATATTGATAAACCAGCAAAACCAACTAAAACTGCAAAAAAAGGAGGGACTAAATAATGGCTATTAACAATAGAATGTATGATAAGTACAAAAAAGAAGTAGTTCCTGCACTTTTTAAGAAGTTCAATTATTCATCAATGATGCAAGTTCCAAAGATTGAAAAAGTAGTTGTAAATATTGGCGTTGGTGATGCTACTGGTAATTCAAAATTACTTGATGATTCTGTTAAGGAATTATCACAAATCACAGGTCAAAAACCAATAATTACCAAAGCTAAAAAATCAATTGCAACATTTAAATTGCGTGAAGGAACAGCAATTGGATGTAAGGTTACTTTGCGTGGTCAAAGAATGTATGAATTTTTTGATAAATTAATTTCTATATCTTTACCTAGAACTCGTGATTTTCGCGGGGTTTCAAAAACGGCATTTGATGGTAGAGGAAATTACACTTTCGGTGTTAAAGAACAATTAATATTCCCAGAAATTAACTATGAACAAGTTAATCGCGTTAGAGGAATGGATATTGTAGTAGTTACAACGGCAAAAACTGATGAAGAAGCAAAAGAATTGCTTGCTTTATTAGGGACACCGTTTGCGAAATAGGAGGGGTAAATAAAAAATGGCCAAGACATCAACATTGGTACGATACCATCGTCCAAAAAAATTCGCGGTTAGAGAATACACACGTTGTGAACGTTGTGGACGCCCTCACGCCGTTATTAGAAAATTTAAACTTTGCCGTATATGCCTTAGAGAATTAGCCTATAAAGGTCAAATTCCAGGCTTAAAAAAATCAAGCTGGTAGAGACTGGTTTAGAAGGAGGAAAAAAATATGGTTATGACAGATCCTATTGCTGATATGCTTACAAGAATTCGTAATGCAAATCAGATGAAGAATGAAACTGTTATCATGCCTAGTTCAAAAATCAAAGTAGAAATTGCTAAGATTTTAGAAAATGAAGGTTATATAAATGGTTATGAAGTTTCAACAGATGAAAAGAAAAATCTTACTTTATCTTTGAAATATTCAGGTAACGACCGCGTTATCACTGGATTAAAAAGAATTTCTAAGCCAGGGTTGAAAGTTTATTCAAGTGCGGGAGATTTACCAAAGGTATTAAATGGTTTAGGAATTGCTCTTATTTCAACATCAAGTGGTTTAATGACAGATAAACAAGCTCGAGAAAAAGGTATAGGTGGCGAAGTTATCGCCTACGTATGGTAGGGGGTAGAATTTAGTATGTCACGTATAGGGAGAATGCCAGTAGAGATTCCAAGTGATGTAAAAGTTAGTTTGGAAGGCAACAAGATTAAAATTAGTGGTCCTAAAGGAACATTAGTTCAAGAATTTAAACCAGAAATAAAAGTTGAAGTTGAAAGCAATCACATATTAGTAAGTAGAATTGATGATGAAAAGGAAAGTCGTCAATTGCATGGCACAACACGTGCATTAATTGCAAACATGGTTAAAGGTGTTGAAAAGGGATATAGTAAATCACTTGTTTTAAAAGGCACTGGTTATAAAGCTCAAATGAGTGGTACAAGTGTTTCGTTAAGTGTAGGATATTCTCATGAATTCATCATTAAACCAATGCCAAACACCAAAATAGAAGTTGTTGCACCTACAGAAATAATGGTTTCTGGATGTGATAAACAAGCAGTTGGTGAAGTAGCAGCATTAATTAGAAAAGTAAGAAAACCAGAACCATATCTTGGAAAAGGTATTTCTTATAAAGGTGAAAGAATTCGCCATAAGGAAGGTAAAAAAGCCGGTAAATAATCGGTTTCAAGAAAGGAGATAAATTTATATGATAAAAAAAGAGTCTAGTAATTCTTTGCGTCAAAAGCGCCATTTAAGAATTCGTTCTAAATTATCTGGAACAGTTGAATGTCCTCGCTTGAGTGTTTACCGTTCTAATTCCCATATTCATGCTCAATTAATTGATGATGTTAAGGGGGAGACTTTGGCAAGTGCATCAACTTTAAAAATGAAGTTGAAAAATGGAAGCAATGTTGAGGCAGCAAAATTAATTGGTGCTGAAATTGCAAAACTAGCAAAAGAGAAAAACATTGTGAAAGTAGTGTTTGATCGTAGCGGATATCTATATCATGGTAGAATCAAGGCTTTAGCTGATGCTGCAAGAGCAGGCGGCTTAGTATTCTAGGAGGTAAAAAATGGAATCAAATGAAAAAAAATTAACAGAAGAAGTCAAAACTTCTGGAAATGTTGAAGTAAAAGAAGAACGCCCACAAAGAACAATATCTCCAGAAACTAGAGGTCATCAAAATAGAGGAGAAAGAAGAAATTTTAGAGGACAACGTCGGGATCGCGAAAAGCAATATCAAGAAAAAGTTATTGCAATAAATCGTGTTTCTAAAACTGTTAAAGGTGGTAGGCGTTTACGCTTTAGTGCACTTGTTGCTATTGGCGATGTCAATGGTAATATTGGCTATGGAATGGGAAAAGCAAACGAAGTTCCAGATGCAATTAAAAAGGCATTAGAGATGGCTAAAAAGAACATGTTTAAAGTCTCCGTGGTAAAAGGAGATACTATACCACATGAAATAAATGGTAAATATGGTGCATGTAAAGTATTTTTGAAACCAGCCCCAGTTGGAACTGGAGTAGTTGCTGGTGGACCAGTTCGTGCTGTTCTTGAACTAGCTGGAGTTAAAAATATTTATTCAAAAGTTTATGGCTCACGTACAGCTATTAATATTGTAAGAGCAACAGTTGATGGCTTAGTTTCGCTAAAAACTGCAAATAAAATTGCAGCATTACGCGGCAAATCAGTAAAAGATATTAAGGCTTAAGACCTTATATAATAGGAGGTGTAGTACATGAAGTTACATGAATTGAAGGCGACAGAAGGATCAAGAACTAAAGAAACACGTTTTGGAAGAGGTATTTCTTCAGGGCGTGGTCGTACTTCAGGGCGTGGTGAAAAAGGACAAAAATCACGTACTGGAGGAGGAACTCGTTTAGGATTTGAGGGTGGTCAAAACCCAATCTATCGTCGAGTTTCTAAAAGAGGATTTATAAATGATGACAAAACATTATATGCCATTGTTAATATTGAAAGCTTAAATGTTTTTGAAGATGGCAGTTCAGTTTGTCCAACATGTTTGAAAGAGGCTGGATTAGTACGAAAAGAATTTGATGGTGTAAAAATTTTGGGTAGTGGGAAATTATCTAAAAAATTGACTGTAAAGGCTCACAAATTTTCAAAGAGTGCCCAGCAAGCTATTGAAGCAGCTGGAGGAACAATTGAGGTGATTTAAAATGATTAAAAAAATAACCTCAATTTTAAAGAATAAAGAAGTATTAAATAGAATAGTATTTACTTTAGTAATACTCTTTATTTTCAAACTTGGTTCAACAATCACTATACCAAGAGTTGATGTCACAAATGTTGATATTCAAAACTCAAGTGATATTTTTGGACTAATGAATATTTTAGGTGGTGGAGCATTAAAGAAATTCTCTTTGTTTGCTCTTGGAGTTTCTCCATATATCACTGCATCTATCGTTGTTAACTTGTTGTCTATGGGAATTCTTCCAAAACTTGAAGAGTTAACCAAACAAGGAGCGCAAGGTAGAAAAAAATTAGATGATACAACACGTGCCTTAACAGTATTATTAGCTGGAGTACAGGCATATGGTATTGTTGTCACGATGCAAAACCAATATGGTCTATCACCTATTGGCGGAGGCAGTTTCTCTTTTTGGGATTACATATATTTAATTGTAATTACAATGGCAGGAACTTTCTTGCTAGTATGGATGGCGGACCAAATTACTTCAAAAGGTGTAGGTAATGGAGTATCAATCATTATTTTTGCTGGTATTATAACAGAAATACCTTATCAAATTGTGAATGCTTTCCAAAACTTTGTTGGAGTAGATGTTACAGGTGGAGCGATTTTTAATGGTGTAATTAAGTTTAGTATTTATTTGTTGGCATATTTGTTATTAGTAATTTTTGTAATATTTATGGAAAGATCAATAAGAAAAGTACCTATTCAGTATGCTTCTACAACTTTCCAAGCAAGAACTAACGATGTTACTTATCTACCAATAAAGATAAATTCTGCTGGAGTTATACCTGTTATTTTTGCCTCATCAGTATTAACAGCACCTCCAATAATTATGAATTTCTTAAATATACCAAGGAGTAATCCGGTTTACCAAATATTGTCCATTAACGGAACATATTTAGGTGTACCATTCGGTTTGATTTTGTATATCATCTTAATTATAGTTTTCACTTATTTTTATACAGGATTACAAGTTGATCCAGTTAAGATTAGTGATAATTTTGCAAAATCTGGTGCCTACATCCCAGGAATTAGACCTGGAAATGAGACGGCAAAATATTTGAAGAAAGTAATTTATCGAGTTACAACATTAGGTGCCTTATTCTTAACAGTTATTTCGGCACTTCCAATGTTTTTGACAATGTACTTATCATTGCCATCATCAATTGCTTTTGGAGGAACAGGACTAATTATAGTAGTTGGTGTTATTCTTGAAACCGCAAAAGAGATTGATGGGCGTCTAGCAGCAAAAGAATATCAAGGGTTTATTGGCTAAAATAGGGGGCAGAATTATGCATATTATTTTTTTAGGACCACCAGGGTCTGGCAAAGGAACTCAATCTGATTTGATAGTTGAGAAATACCATATTCCTCATATTTCAACAGGAGATATGTTTAGAGCAGCAGTAAATGAAGGAACTTCAGCTGGAAAAGAAGCACAAAAGTATATGAAAGCTGGACATTTAGTTCCTGATGCTGTGACAATTGCAATAGTGAAAGAAAGATTGTCAAAGGATGATTGTAAGAAGGGATGTTTACTTGATGGATTTCCAAGAACAATAGCTCAAGCTAAGGCTCTTGATGAAATTTGTCAAGAATTAGGACATCCAATTCAACTCGTATTAAATTTAGTAGTTGATGAAAAAGCACTTCTTCCAAGAATAGAAGGAAGACGTCTTTGCAAAGTCTGTGGAGCTACATATCATTTAACTAACAATCCTCCAAAGGTTGCTGGTGTTTGTGATAAATGTGGTGGAGAATTGTATCAAAGAAATGATGATAATGCTAAGAGTGTTCATACTAGAATGCAAGCATATTATTCACAAACTGCTCCATTAATTGATTATTATTCATGTCGAGGAATTTGTAGAAATATTGATGCTTTACGTAACATAGAAGAAGTTTTCAAAGATATTGATAAAATATTAAGGAAGTTATAATATGATTACATTAAAAAGTAAAGATGAAATTGAAAAGATGAGGATTGCTGGTAGAATTGTTGCTTTAGCTCATCAAGAAGTTTCAAAACATATTAAAGAGGGAGTAACAACTCGTCAACTTGATAAAATAGTTGAAGATGTTATTAGAAAAAATCATGCTACTCCATCTTTCAAGGGGTATGGTGGATTCCCAGCAAGTGCTTGCACTTCTGTTAACAATGTGTTGGTGCATGGGATTCCTAATGATACACCTTTAAAAAACGGTGACATAATATCAGTAGATATTGGGGCTTGTTATAAAGGGTATCATGGAGATTCTGCATGGACATATGCAGTTGGTGAAGTCAGTAAAGAAGCTCAGAAATTGATGGAAGTTACTCATGAATCTTTATTTGTTGGATTAGCTCAGGCAAAACCAGGGAATAGAATAGGTGATATATCTCACGCAATTCAAGAGTATGTAGAAAGTTTTGGGTTTTCTATACCTCGCGATTATACAGGACATGGTGTTGGTAAAGATCTTCATGAAGATCCTTATATACCAAATTATGGTCCAGCTGGTCATGGACCTCTTATAAGAGAGGGAATGGGGCTAGCCGTTGAACCAATGGTACACCAAGGTTCTAAAGAAACTAAAGTGTTAAGTGATGATTGGACAGTTATTACCGCTGATGGTAAATTGTCAGCTCATTATGAACACACTATAATAATAAATTCCACTGGATATGAAATATTAACTAAATTATAGGAGGAGGAAATTGATGGCAAAAACTGACGTAATTGAAGTCGAAGCTACAGTTATTGAAGCATTGCCTAACGCAATGTTCAATGTTAAACTGGAAAATGGCGCTGTGATTTTGGCTCACGTTTCTGGTAAAATCCGTATGAATTACATTCGCATTTTACCGGGTGATAAGGTCACATTAGAAATTTCGCCATATGATTTAACACGTGGGCGTATAACATTTAGATATAAATAGTTTGTACATTATAAAAATGGGGAGGTAACAACTATGAAAGTAAGACCTTCAGTCAAACCAATTTGCGATAAGTGTAAGGTTATTCGTCGTAAAGGCCGTGTAATGGTTATTTGCGAGAATCCAAAACACAAGCAAAGACAAGGTTAATAAGGGGGATAAAGATTATGGCACGTATAGCTGGTGTCGATATACCAAATGATAAAAGGGTAGTTATTTCATTAACATACATCTTTGGAATTGGTAAACCATTATCACAAGAGATTTTGAAAAAAGTAAATATCTCTGAAGATAAAAGAATAAAAGATTTAACAGAAGAAGAATTAACTGCAATCCGTAATGCTTTAGCAAATTATAGAGTTGAGGGAGATTTACGTAGAGAAGTATCAATGAATATAAAAAGACTCCAAGAAATTGGTAGTTATCGTGGTACTCGCCATCGTAAAGGATTACCTGTTCGTGGTCAAAGAACAAAGACAAACGCTAGAACAAGAAAAGGACCACGTCGTACGATTGCTAATAAGAAAGTCGCTTCTAAAGGTTAGTTAAGGGGGAAAATGTAAATGGCAAAAGTAAGCAAAGCTGCAGTTGCAGCAGCACGTAAGCGTCGTGCTAAAAAAGTCGCCGTTAAGG
>JBAXYK010000025.1:0-7366 GCA_041670825.1 Bacilli bacterium
AAACTGGATTATCATAATTTTTCAACTGGCGAACAAGTTTTGTTAAATTTAGCAAGAGTAATAATTAGAGACTCAAAAATTATTTTGCTTGATGAGATGAATGCAAAAATAGACCCATTAACTGCAAATAGAATTATTAAATTAATAAATGATTTTGCTAAAAATAAAATAATACTATCAATAAATCATTATGGTGAAAACATTGAAAATGCTAGAATAATTGAATTATAAAAAAAACTAGGATTCCCCTAGTTAGTGTGAAATGTAGAAGGCTTGAAGTGCTGCTCCAATTATGCCAGAATCAGGTCCTAACTTTGCTTGAACTAAAGTTATTTTACCTTTACAGCCTTCGAATATATACTTATCTATTTCTTCTTTTATTTCATCAAAATAGAATTTTGCGGAATTAGATACTCCACCACCAATTATATAAATATTGGGTTCAATATATAGATTAATATTTGCTATTGCAACGCCCATATCTTTTATCCAATCACCAATAATCTTTTTAGCAATTGGATTTTCTTTTTTTTCTAATTCAAATACATCTCTAGTATTACTAACATTTAATCCCTCTTCAATTGCACGATTATATATTGCAGTTCCAGAACATTGTGATTCCCAAGAGCCAAAATTAGTAGCTTGGCTTTGCTTCCTTTTAGAAGAGGAAATAATCATATGACCAATCTCTTGAGCAAATCCGTCTCTACCTTCAATTACTTTTCCATTGATGATAAGTGCTCCACCAATTCCTGTAGAAACTGTTATGTATTGAACTATTTTGTGATTAATACCTGATCCAAGTTTTGCCTCAGCAAGTCCCGCCATATTGGCATCATTACCTACAAAAACCGGAATATCTATCTTCTCTTGAACTAGTTTTTTTAAATTAAAATTGCCAATTCCAATGTTTGGAAGTATATATACATATCCTGTTTTTTGATAAACCGGACCACATATGCCTATTCCCAATCCAATGGGATTGTATTCTTTTGCATTAATTTTTTCATATAATGCTACTATTCTATCTCTCAAATCTTCACCATTTTTTATTTTACCAGTCTCTTCTTTAATAGTCTTTACAATATTGCCATATTCAGACACAATTGCAATTCTGATATAAGTTCCTCCAATATCATAACCGACACTATATTCCATTCTTTACCCCACCTTAATTTATTCTACAACTAAAATCTTATAAAATTAGTACTTCCAAAACCATTACCACCCGTTAGTAAAAAGGTATCTCCTTTTTTAAGACCAATATTTTTCGCAATATTCATTGCTTGCTTGTCTAATTCATCTCTACCTGTTTGAATGGCCTCCATTGTAACACCATAAACTCCCCAGTTAAGACATAATTCTTTTGCTTTTCTTGTATTTGTACTAACTGATATTATAGGACATTTTGGTCTATACTTTGCAATCCTTTTTGAAGTAGCACCTGATTCACTAAAAGCTATAATCACCTTAGATGAAGTAATTATTGCTGAATTTGCAACTGAAAATGCTATTGCATCATTATTAGCTTGTGTAGAAGTAGCAAATGCTTCTTCAGCTAATTTATGATACTCTAATATACTTTCAATTCTTCGTGCTATTTTTGCCTCCATCATAACTGATTCAACTGGATAATCACCACTTGCAGATTCTCCTGATAACATTATTGCATCACACACTTCAAAAATAGCATTGGCCACATCACTCACTTCTGCTCTTGTTGGATTTGGATTTTTTTGCATAGAATCAAGCATCTGTGTTGCAACAATTACTGGTTTACCAATCCTTCTACATTTGTTTATTAACATCCTTTGAACAACTGGTACATCCTCTGGAGGAATTTCAACTCCTAAGTCACCTCTAGCTACCATCACACCATCACATACTTCAAGTATTTCATCTATATTATCAACGCCTTCTTGATTTTCAATTTTTGCAATTATTTGAATAAATTCTTTATTTTCTTGCTTTAAAATTCTTTTTATATCAAGAATATCTTGTTTTCTTCTAGTAAAAGAAGCAGCAATATAATTTATATTATTTTGACATCCAAAAACAATATCATCATAATCACTATTAGAAATAAATGGAGCACTTATTCTCGCAAAAGGTGCAATGCAATTTCTTCTACTTTTAATTGTGTGACTATTTAATGCCTGACATTTTAATATCTGTTGCTGATAATCTTTTTCTAAAACCTTGAAACTTATTTTACCATCATCAAACCTTATTAGATTTCCAATCTCTATATCATGAATTAATCCTGGATATGATATGCTGAATTTTTTGCTAGTTCCAAGTTGAGGAATCATTGATATTTCTACTATATCTCCCTCATGAAAATATGCTTCATCATTCAAAAAATCTCCGCTTCTAATTTCTGGACCTTTTGTATCTAGCATAATTGAAATATTATGTCCTTCTTTTATAAGTTTTTGCAAAATATTTATTTTTTCTTGATGAGTCTCATGGTTCCCATGAGAAAAATTCAATCTTGCTACATTCATCCCGGCATCAATTAAACGCAAAATAATTTCTCTTGTATCTGATGAAGGTCCAATAGTAGCAATTATTTTTGTTTTTTTATCTATAATCATTTTACTTTAACCTCTCAGAATCAGTATATAATCTCAAATCAACCATTCTTGGCATTTTTAAACTAGTTTCTAAATCCATTACTACAACTTGATTATTTTTTATACCAATACAACATGAGGAATAGCATGACTCAAATGCTTCAACAGCACGAGACCCCATTCTTGAAGCCAAAACTCGATCAAATGCAGATGGTTTTCCACCTCTTTGTAAGTGACCTAAAATAGTAGCTCTTGCTTCCATTCCTACTTTTTGTTCAATCTCTTCTGCTAGCTTATTTACATCAAACAATTTTTCACTAACTATAACAATTTCGTGTCTCTTACCTTCAGATTTCGCTTGAATTAATTCACTTAGAATCATTTCTTTAGTCATTACTCTTTCACTTGATAAAATTAGTTCTGCACCAGCTGCAATTCCTGAATATAAGGCCAAATCTCCACAATTTCTTCCCATAACTTCAATAATTGAACATCTTTGATGAGAACTTGAGGTATCTCTAAGTTTATCTACTGCTTCAATTATAGTATTTAAGGCTGTGTCAAAGCCTATAGTAAAGTCTGTACTACTTAAATCATTGTCAATAGTTCCTGGTAAGCAGACGCATTTAATTCCAAATTTTGAAAGAGCCAATGCACCACGATATGAACCATCTCCTCCAATAACAACAAGATTTTTTATCCCTAGTTTTTTTAAATTATTGGCTGAAGTCTCTTGAACATCAAGATTTACAAATTGAGGCAACCTTGCAGTTCCAATTATCGTGCCACCTCTATTTATTATTTCACTTACAAAATAACGCTCAACCTGCTTTATTTTGCCTTCATATAATCCTTTATATCCATCATATACTACATAAGTTTCAAACCCTTCAACTAATGCTGAACGCACTACTGCTCTAATTGCAGCATTCATTCCTGGGGCATCACCACCAGATGTCAAAATTGCAATTTTTGTCATAAATACCCCTCCTTGCTATTTAACTTGAATACCTAAAAGTTCAATCTCTGTGGAATAACTTTCTAATCTCGAAAACAATTTTCTATTTTTTAAATCTTTTTTACCATAAAGTTCTTTTAACTCGTCAATTGAATAATCAGATGTAAATATTGTCAACAACCCTTTTTGATATCTTGCATCAATAATGTCATATATCTCCTCTTTGGACCAATCAGTAATTTTCTCATTACCTATATCATCAATAACAAGAAAAGAAACATCCAGCAAATTATGCTTTATAACATCATAATCATCGTTTAACTTCTCGTATAATAAGTTTCTTAATGAATCAATAATCTTTTTTGCATTAACAAACGCTACTTTATTATTTGTAAGAAAGATATATTCATTAAGTGTAGCTGCTGAAATATATGATTTTCCTACTCCTGTTTTCCCATGTATATATAATGATTTCATTTTACCACCAATTAAATCAACGCATTTCTTTATTACAAGTTTTCTATAATTATTAATCACTAGTTTATCAAGTTTTGCATCTACCCAATAATCCTCAAAATCATGGTATATATAATTGCTTATTTTTTTCGTAAATTCTAATTGGTATTTACAAGGAACATATTCTATCTCAAAAAATCTACCGTATGAAATATTTAGACTAGCCTGATATCCTTTTACATCTTTTGGACATTCATATATTGATTTACAATTTAAACAACATTCATTTTCTTCAGCAAAACGTAGTAAAACTGCTAAATTAGCATCAACAATACTTTCATCAAGATTATTTTCTTTCATAAATTGCTGAACAACTTTACTATCTAAAACTTTTTTAATAATTTCTTTTCTATAATTACTATTTTCCTCGCCTTTAAGCAAATTAAAATCCACTTTTTTAAACTCCATAGTATTCTACCTCTTATCTAGAGCATTTTCACGTAATTTTCTTAGTTCAGTTAATGCTTTATTGTAGTCTTCATCATCTACTTCGCTATCAACATTCTTGCTCTCTTCCTTTACAATTTTCTTATTATTACCTATAACTTTTTTAGGAGTCTTGCTGTTATTTAGAAATAGCATTGCTTCATAAGGATCATCAACACCTTCTCGCATTAAAGATCCTGCTATTCTATACAAATAAGCACGACTTAATTTATTATTTGACTGTAATAATGCATAATCTAGTAGAACATTTATTATTGAATCATTTAAATCGGTTTCTTTTTTTAAATCATTCAATAATTTGATATCAGTATATAATGGGGTCTTGCCATTATATTTTATTTGCAAAAATTCTAATGGAGTTATTGTAGAAAATAATTTTATTTTTTCATCTAGTGAGATATTACCGGAAAAAGAAATTTTAGGCTCAACTTTTACATCAATTGAATTATTTTCTATGATTATGTGTTCTTTGCATCTAACTTTTAATTTAGGCAAATTAATTTTTTTAGACTTTGTATCTATGGATGCTATAACAATATTCCTCATATCAAAAATGCTAATATTATATGCATTAGCAAGTACTGCTATTTCTTCTTCAATTTCTGGAGTTATTAAAGTCTTTGATATTTGGTATTCTTGAAGAGCTTTATAAAATTGTGAAAAATCAAAATTCAAGAATGGTTTACCTTCTACTCTACTAACAGAATTATCTTTAGAATCTAGAATTTTTTTATAATTGTTTTGATCATCTATACTTTCAAATACATCATTAAAATTAGCACTTATGTCTTCAAACCCTTTTGGTAAACTATTCTGCTTTTGAAAATACATTTTTGTTCTTTCATATTCCTCATTACTTAGAGATTTTTTAAACAAGATATGCAAAATCTCGTTAGCAAAGAAATTATTTGGGTACAAAGGAGAGTTTAATTTATATATGTAATTAACTCCTTTATTAATCTCTTTCTTATAAGTTTTTAACAAACCAATTGCCTCTAGCAAACGTGAAAATTCTCTTAATGTTTGGAGATTACATTTCATCATATCCACTAAGCGTGAGTGATTCTTTTCATAAGTAGTTATTGTTTGCTCACCTTCTAATTCTGACCATAAAGTAAGGAAAAAACTTAGCGCTCCAAAACCTATAATTGGTTGATATAAGCGTGTCAAAATTTTGCGATCATAGTTTGTCAATGAACTATCCGCAATGACTTCATATTTATCACTTACTTTTAAAACAATATCTCTCACAAAAGAACTCTCCTAACTTTCAACTGATTATATCATATGTACATGCTTTTTTATAGATTAAATCATTACTGGTACTTATAATTTTTTTATTTTATTCATTAGAAACTTTACTTGATTTTGAGTGTTTTCAATACTTAATGAATTATCAATTATATAATCTGCCATTCTAATCTTTTCAATATCACTGATTACTCTTTTATTCAAGTCTTTAGCATGTTTCAGTGGCATTGTTGCTCTTTCTATTAAACGTTTTTTCCTTGTTTTTTCATCTATATTCACGAAAACAACTAAGTCACATAAAGTATCCATTTTTGATTCATACAATAGTGGAACATCTAATATTATATATTTATCTTGATTATATTTTATTTCTTTTTTTGTTCTTTCAATTACATAGGGATGAATTATATCTTCTAAATCGATTATATTTTGCTTATCTTTAATGACTATTTCTCTTAAAACAGAACGATTGATACTGCCATCAGCATTCAAAATTACTTTGGAAAATTTCTTGACGCATTGGTCATAACTCTTTGTTCCAATATTCAACGCTTCTTTCGAATAAATATCAGAATCTAAAATTACAAAACCTTCATTTTTAAATAAATTACTAACACTACTCTTACCACTTCCAATTAAACCTGTTATACCAATAATTCTTACATTCTTGTTACTAACTCTTTTAGCTTGGCATTGAGGACAAAAATGAGTACCTCTTCCTCCTAAGGATGTCTTAACAATTGGAGTATTACAAATATAACATGGCTCTCCTTCTCTACCATATACTTTAATTTGCTGTTGAAATTTTCCATCTACTCCATTTGCTGCATGATATGTTCTTATAGTAGAACCACCACTCGCAATTGCTTTATTTAAAATCTTCCTTGCAGAAATAAGTATATTCTCGCAATCAAGTTTTGATAATTTATTGGCAATTGAAAATGGTGATAATTTGCAATCAAAGCATATTTCATCTGCATATATATTGCCTATACCACAAATTATTCCTTGATCTAATAATACTTGTTTTATTGGCTTATTAATTTTTTTAATTCTATTAAATAAGTAATCAGTTTTAGCTTCAAATGGTTCTGGTCCAAGTTTAGAAAGTGGATCTTTTTGTAAATATTCATCAATACTCTCTAAATACATTCTTCCAAATTTTCTAACATCATGATACATCAATATACTACCATCGTTGAATTCAAATATAATGTGCACGTGTTTTAAATTTTTATCATCTTTAGCAATTTGTCTATCATAAATTATTCCTTCATCAAATTTCTTATTATCAGAATAATGTCCGTAATGATACTTACCTTCCATTCTTAAATGAGAAATTACAACATCATTATCCAAAACAAAAATCAGAAATTTCCCTTTTCTTTCGACTTCTTTAATCTTTTGTCCAATTAGCTTATTCTTGAAGATTTCCGGTTCAACATTAGCTATTATTTAAGGATAAATAATATTTACATTAATAATTTCTTTATTTATAATCCAAGTTTTCAATACTTGTCTTACAGTCTCAACTTCTGGTAATTCTGGCATATTCTCACTTCCTAACTATACCAATTATATCCGTATTCATATTCAACTTTTAGTTTAACTTTTAATT
>JBAXYK010000026.1:0-7288 GCA_041670825.1 Bacilli bacterium
CCATTAGATATTAAGCGTTTTTTGGTGTAAATAAAATGTAAATTTCCAGTATAATTTATGCAATGTTTATTGATAAATATTTGATGATTATACATAATAATATTTGAAAGGAGGAAAAATATGCAAAATAAATTAGTAGTTTTCGATATGGATGGTACACTTATTGATTCAATGTCAGTATGGAAGAACGAAGGATTAAAATTGCTTCAAAATTATAACATCACAAATTATGACATGATTATGAAGAAATTTGAAATAATGTCTGCTTCTCAGATTGCAAAATATCTTACAGAAAACAAAGTTGTTCCAGCAAGTTATGATGAATTGACAAAATTATGGTGTTCAAAAATGCTTGATAGATATCAAAAAGATATAAAGTTAAAACCATACGTAATTGAAGTGTTGGAAAAATATAAGAGTGAAGGATATACAATTTGTATAGCAACAGGGACTCCAAAAGATTTAGCAATAGAAGTTCTTACAAGACTTAAAGTGAAGAAATATTTTAAGGAAATCTTTGATGAAAGCATTATAGGAATGCATAAGGCTGATTATAATTTCTTTGCTAAAGTCATAGAAAAAATGGGTTTTAAACCAGAAGATACAATAGTTATTGAAGATGCAATCTTTGCGGTTAAAAGCGCACATAAGATTGGTGCTTACACAATAGCGGTATATGATGAGGTTTCAAAAGATTTAGAAGAAGAAATTTCTAACTTTGCAGATCAATATATTCATTCTTTTAAAGAATTGCTTTAAAAGATATTAACATTTGGATGTTAATATCTTTTTTTTATATAAAAAGGAAGCATGACTTCCTTTTATAATAATGTTATTTTTCTTTTTTTAGAAATTTCAATTGTTTCTTTATCCCAAATTGAAGTTTGTACTTCTCCTATGTGAACCTTATTTAATAAGACAAGACATAATCTAGATTGTCCTATTCCTCCACCTATTGTGTAAGGAAGTTCACCATTAATTAATAATTTGTGAAATGGCATATTTAGTCTAGATTCACATTTTGTTATTTTAAGTTGTTTTTTCAATGATTTTTCATCAACTCTTATACCCATTGAAGATATTTCTACAGCGCATTCTAGTGGAGGATAATAGACCAGGATGTCGCCATTCAGCTTCCAATCATCATAATCTGGTGCTCTTAAATCATGTGGAGGATTTCCTCCTTTTAATTTTCCTCCTATTTTATATATAAATACAGTGCCATATTCTTTACAAATTAGATTTTCTCTTTCTTTTGCATCAAAACCCTTATACTTTTCTTCAAGTTTGCTTGAATCAATAAAATATAAATCTTTATTAAAATATGGAGTTAATTGTGGGAAGTCTTTTATAATTTTTTCTTGAGTTTTTAAAATAGATTTGTAAATTTTTTTAACTATCTTTTTTAAAGTAGATAGTTTTCTTTCGTCTTTATCTATTACATATTCCCAATCCCATTGATCAACATAAACTGAGTGAAGGTTATCTAAGTCTTCATCTCGTCTTATTGCATTCATATCGGTGTATATACCATGTCCTTTTGGTATCATATAGCGTTTTAAAGCAACTCTTTTCCATTTTGCTAATGATTGAACAACACTTACATCATAATCAATATTCTTAATATCAAAAGTTACAGGTCGTTCAATGCCGTTTAAATCATCATTTATTCCTGAATCATTTCTTACAAACAAAGGGGCAGAGACTCTTAATAAATTAAGAGACTTAGAAATATTTGCTTCAAAATTATCCTTTATTTTTTTGATTGCTATTTCTGTTTGAATTAAATCTAATTTTGATTTGTAATCAGTAGGTGTTTTGTATTTCATAGAGATTTCTCCTTAATTTTTAACAATATATCATTTATTCAAGATATTATCAATAAAATTATGATTATCTTGAAAGGGTAAGTTAATTATGTTAAATTAAATGTGCTTGTGCGACCATAGCTCAGTGGATAGAGCGAGCGCCTCCTAAGCGCTAGGTCGGAGGTTCGACTCCTCTTGGTCGCGCCATTAAGTATAAAATCCTTATTAGTAAGGATTTTTTTATTGCAGGATTTTAATTAATACTATAGATAATAATGAATAGTTAGTATTTAGACTTTTGTGAAAGAACTACACTTATTAGTTGATTGACTGGAAAAAACTTGTGTGCTAAAATCAGCGCACATATGTGATGGTATAAGTGCAAAACTTAAAAGGGAAACAGGTTAAATTCCTGTGCGGTCCCGCCGCCGTAATGATGAGAATAGATGCGTAACTCACTGATGCTATTTAATATTGGGAAGAGGCATATATTTGTTGAATCTAAGCCGGAAGACCTGCTTATACTTATCTCGCCTCCACGGAGTATGGTTGTAGCGGGTATGCGATTTTTTTGCACCCCCTAATATGGGGTTTTTATTTTAATCGCACTCCATGGAGCTTGTTCACAAGAAATGGAGAAACTATGAAGCAGGTTAGAAAAAGAAATGGTAATGTAGTAAATTTTTATCAAGAGAAAATTACTTGGGCTATCTTTAAAGCAGCAAATGCGGTTGGTGGAAATGATTGGAATAAAGCTCAAAATCTTTGTATACAAGTTGTTGAAATTGTTGATAAAAAGCACCCCGATGGTATTGCAGATGTTGAAGAAATTCAAGATACAATAGAAAAGGTATTAATAGAAAATGGTCATGCTCAAACCGCAAAAGCTTTCATATTATATCGGGAGAAAAGAGCCGAGGCTAGAAATGCCAATGCATTAATTGGAGCTACAATTGAAATGTTCACCAATTATATGAGTGATAAGGATTGGCAGGTAAAAGAAAATGCTAATACTCAAAAAAGTATAAATGGTCTAAATAATTACATAAGAGAGATTTTTACCAAACAATATTGGTTATATGAAGTATATCCTGAAGAAATACGTAATGCCCATTTAAATGGAGATTTTCATATGCACGATTTAGGTTTTTTTGGTGCATATTGTGCTGGTTGGGATTTAAGATTATTACTTGTTAATGGTTTTGGTGGAGTTTCTGGTAAAGTTGAATCAAAACCTGCAAAGCATTTAAGGTCTTTTTTAGGACAAATAGTTAATTCTACTTTTACAACCCAAGGAGAAACAGCAGGTGCTCAAGCTTGGTCTTCATTTGACACATATTGTGCCCCATTTGTTCGCTATGATAATTTAGATTACAAAGCAGTTAAGCAAGCACTACAAGAATTTGTGTTTAATTTGAATGTTCCTACAAGAGTAGGATTTCAATGCCCTTTTTCAAATTTAACTTTTGATATTATTGTTCCTAAAACTTTAAAAGATCAAAATATAATTATTGGAGGAGAAATTAAACAGGAGAAATATGGCGATTTTCAAGAAGAGATGAATATAATTAATAAAGCTTTTTGTGAGGTAATGATGGAGGGAGATAAACTTGGCAGAGTATTTACTTTTCCAATTCCTACAATAAATGTCACAAAAGAGTTTTTGTGGGATAGTGAAGTAGTAAATAAATTCATGGAAATATCGTGTAAATATGGTATACCTTATTTTTCTAATTATGTTAATTCTGATCTTTCTCCAGAAGATGCTTTATCAATGTGTTGCAGATTGCGTCTTGACACTAAAGAGTTACGTAAAAGAGGAGGGGGACTTTTTGGCTCTAATCCTTTAACTGGCTCTATTGGAGTAGTAACAATTAATTTGCCACGTATAGGATATATGTCAAAAGATATTAATGAGTTTAAAGGTAGACTTTGGAAGATTATTCATCTTGCTAAAAATTCTCTTGAGATTAAAAGAAAAATAATTGAGCAACAAACAGAAAATGGGATGTATCCATATTGTGCTAATTATTTAAAAGATGTAAAAAATAGATTTGGATCTTATTGGTATAATCATTTTAGTACTATCGGTTTAATAGGAATGAATGAGGCATGTGAAAACTTTATTGGGAAAGATTTAACAACTAAGGAAGGTCAAGAGTTTTCGTTAGATATCTTAAAATATATGAGAGAAGAAATAATTAAAATTCAAGAAGAAACAAAGCATTATTATAACCTTGAAGCCACTCCTGCTGAAGGAACAAGTTATAGGTTAGCAAAACTAGATAAGGAAAAATATAATGATATAATTTGTCGAGGTAAAGGAATATCATATTACACAAATTCATCACAATTGCCAGTAGATTTTACTGATGATATATTTGAAACATTAGATTTACAAGATGATTTGCAGTGTCAGTATACTGGTGGCACAGTTTTACACTTGTATTTAGGAGAACAAATAGATGATATTAATGTTGCAAAAAAATTAATAAAAAAGATATTTAATAAATATAAGTTGCCTTATATCTCATTAACTCCAACATTTTCTATATGCCCAAATCATGGATATCTAAAAGGAGAACAATTCTTGTGTCCAATATGTGGAGAAAAAACTGAGGTTTGGAGTAGAGTTGTTGGCTATTTGCGACCAGTTGAAAACTTTCATGTGGGCAAGAAAGAAGAATATAAGGAAAGAATAAAATATGCCATTAAAAAGGAGAATTAAATATGATAATAGGAGGACTTCAAAAACTATCAACAATTGATTTTCCTGGCTATATATCATGTGTAATATTTTGTATGGGGTGTAACATGGATTGTTTTTATTGTCATAATAGAAAATTAATTAACTTTGATTCCAAAATGCAGATTTCTGAAAAAGAAATTTTCAAATTCTTAGAAAATAGAGTTGATCTTATTGAAGGAGTAGTAATCAGTGGAGGAGAGCCAACACTTCAAAAAGATCTTATTGATTTTATTAAGAAAATAAAAAATTTTGGTTATAAAATAAAAGTAGATACCAATGGATTGAGACCTCAAATAATTAAAGAACTATTGCCACATCTTGATTATCTTGCAGTTGATATTAAAGCTACATCTAATGATTATAGTAAAGTCTGTCATTCTTCAATAGATTCTTTTAAATATGTAGCTGAAACAATTGATCTTTTGCTAAAAAGCAAGGTTGATTTTGAAGGAAGAACAACAATGTATCCAGGAATGACAATAGAGGATCTGATTAATATTTTAAGATCTATTCCTCCATTACCTAGATATAGATTGAATTTTTATAATAAACCACTTTTATATAAGAGGAAAGATGAAGCATATATAAACATGAAATCTTTAACAAAAGATGATGTTTTTGCTGATATAAAGAGGCTTTTGCTATATCAACAAAATTTAATTATTCCATAAATAAAAATTATACTTAAGTTGTAAAATTGCATTTTTATCTATATGTGATAAAATATAAAGTATAGGAGTAATATTTTGTTAATGGAGGTGAGTCAGGTGCCAGAATCCCTTATCACAAAAAAAGCACTTGCAGAAACATTAAGAAAATTACTGGAAACTAAATCATTTGAGAAAATAGCTGTAGTTGACATTTGTTCCAATTTAGGAATTAATCGAAAAAGTTTTTACTATCACTTTAAAGATAAATATGATTTAGTTAACTGGATTTTTGATTACGAGTTTTTAAGTGGAGTTCGTGAGAAAGAAGCAAAAGATGGTACCTATGATTGCTGGGTATTTATAAGTGATATTTGTAAATATTTTTATGAGAACAAGGATTATTATAATATTATTTTCAAAATAAGATGTCAGAATTGTTTTCTTGATTATTTTATGGAAGTCTTTAATCCCTATGTTGAAAAGTATCTCAAATATCAATTTGAAGAAGACATCAATCATCAAGAATTTTACGCAACATTTTTCACAGATGCATTTTTGTTAGCAGTAATTAGATGGCTAAAGAATAAACCAGATATTACCCCCGAACAATTTATTGAATTATTTAAAAGAGCAGTAGTTCAAGTATCGCAAAAATATTCTCAAGAATTAAAACCTTAAAATGAAATAAAAAGTGACCATTTCTTCTAAAAGTGATGGACACTTTTTAATTTGTGTCCCAAAAGTAAACATTTATCTAATAGTGGGAAACAAAAAAATGAATGAAGTGTCATAAAATTAGATAACAAGTAGAAAGAAGGAAAAGATATGGCAAAAACAGTTAAAGAGGTAGTAACCTCCATTGGAATGAAACGTGTCATTTCCTACATTGATAAAGATCCCGACACAAATATTCCAAAAATACTAGATTGGCTAGAAAATCATGATTTGGGAGGAGGGGTAATTAAGCAAGTAAAATCAATCAAAGAAACAATCAAGAATAAAGACAATAATTGGTATCGTCTAATAAAAAGTTTATGGACAGATGTAGATGATGGCGTTAGAAGAAAATTGTTTGAAAATTTTGTTGTTAACGCCTCAATGATTGGAACACCAAAGCAAAACAAAATGAAGGCAAAGTATAGTTGCAATGTTCCTTGGGCGATATTACTTGATCCAACATCAGCATGTAATCTTCATTGTATTGGATGTTGGGCTGCTGAATATGGAAATAAATTAAACTTAACCTATGAAGAATTGAATGATATTGTTGTTCAAGGGAAGAAATTAGGAACTTATTTCTATATTTTCTCTGGTGGTGAACCACTAGTTAGAAAAGATGATATTATTAAATTGTGTAAACAACATAATGATTGTGCTTTCCTTTCATTTACAAATGGAACTTTGATAGATGAAAAATTTGCTGATGAGATGCTTAAAGTAAAAAACTTTATCCCCGCCATTAGCATTGAAGGCTTTGAAGAAGATACAGATTTTAGAAGGGGAAAGGGAACATTTAACAAAGTTGTAAGAGCAACAGAAATATTGAAAGCAAAGAAATTACCGTTTGGGTTTTCTTGTTGTTATACTAGCAAAAATGTTGAGACAATTGGTAGTGAGGATTATTTCAATTTCATGGTAAATATTGGAGCAAAGTTTGCTTGGTTCTTCACTTATATTCCAGTTGGTAAAGATGCCGTTGTAGATTTAATGGTTACTCCAGAGCAAAGAAAGAAAATGTATCATGTAATTCGTGATTTTAGAAAGACAAAACCTTTATTCACTTTAGATTTTTGGAATGATGGAGAATTTGTTAATGGTTGTATAGCTGGTGGTAGAAGCTATCTACATATCAATGCAAATGGCGACATTGAACCATGTGCCTTTATCCATTATGCTGACAAAAATATTCATAATGATACAATCCTTGAAGCACTTCAGGGACCATTATTTACACAATATAAACTTGGCCAGCCATTTAATAGTAACTTACTAAGACCATGCCCATTGCTTGATAATCCCGAAAAGTTGGAAGGAATGGTTGAAAAATCAAAAGCAAAATCAACAGATTTAGAATCTTTGGA
>JBAXYK010000027.1:0-7282 GCA_041670825.1 Bacilli bacterium
CAATCTTGGCAGAAGGAATAGAAACTAAAGAACAGGTGGATTTATTGAAGAAAACCTCTTGTCAAGAAATACAAGGATATTATTATTTTAGACCTAGCAATTGTGAAGTAATAAAGAAACTTTTGCAAGAGAAAAAATAAAATATATAATTATATTTGTTAAAATAAAAAATGTGGGGTGATCTAGTGCTTTTTTACATTGATAATAGGGTAATTTCTATAACAGACAAGGATTTAGAAAAAATTAGCAGTAATATTATAGAAGTTTATACTCAAGAGGAATATAAAGAAAAGTGTTTGAAAGATAATTATGATATTAATCTATTAAGGGATGTAAATCGTCTTTACTTTTGCAAAAATGATGTCATGCCCAATGGTTTATATGGAACCTTTGGTATACCTAAAAAAGGTGATCATTATAATTATGATGGTTTCATTTATGAAATAACTAAAAAAGGGATTCTTTTTATTGATGATTCTGGACTCGTTTTAAAAATAATTCAATTACTAAGTCAAAGAATAAACTGGAATAATCCCTCAATTGGGAAATTTTTCCATTCTTTTTTAGATATTCTTATTGAAAATGATTTAGTATTTTTAGAAGGAATAGAAGCAAGGATTTTCTCAATGGAAGAAGAAATAATTTCCAATAAAATGCTTGATTTTAATGAAAGATTACTAGAAATTAGGAAAGGTATTTCAATTTTTAATCGCTATTATGAGCAAATGCTTGATGTTACTCAAGAACTTATTGAAGATGAAAATGAAAACTTTGAAAAAGAAGATATTCAATTATTTAAGATGTTTATGAATAGAATAATTAGATTGCATGCTGTCAATGTTGCTTTAAAAGAACATTTGATAGAAGTTAGAGAAGCTTATCATAATCAAATATCTGCAAATCAGAATAAAATAATGAAGATTTTTACCGTTATTACTGCCATTTTCTTGCCATTAAGTTTAATTGCGGCATGGTATGGAATGAATTTTGTAAATATGCCAGAGTTGCAATGGAGATATGGTTATTTATATGTCATAATTTTAAGTATAGCAATTGCTATAATTTGTGTTATTATATTTAGAAAGAAAAAATATTTATAGGAGTAGGTAATGAAGTATAAAATAGAAAATTATCCACATTTTCGGGTTACCGGATTGAAGTACAAGATTAAGACTGAATCTGCCTTTGAAACAATACCTGAAATTTGGAAAAAAGCGAAAAAAGATGGGACAATTAAAGAATTAAGTAAATTATTCATGCAAACTGATTATCGACCAGATGGCCTTTTAGGAATTCCTAAAGGAGGACATTTCAAGAAGGTTACTGATATGGAGTATTACTTAGCAGTTACAACTTTTGTAGAAGGGAATAACTCTTATTCAGAACTAGAAATACCTAAAGGAATGGCTCGTTTAGATTTTCCGTCATGTGCATGGTTAATCATTGATGCATCTAAAATACCATTTAGTAAATATAAGGATATTTATATTTTTGCTCAAGAATATTTAAGAACTTCTGAATATAAAGAAGCAAATTTACCAGCGATTGAGTGTTACATAAAAGATAATAGAGAAGTATGGATTCCAATTGTTTCTTGTAAGGACAATAATTAATAAATTAAAAGGGGGAGTAATATTGAATTCCTCCTCTTTTAATGTTAGAATTTGAAAGGTGATTAAAATGAATGAATACACAAGATTAGCAGACACTATTTTTCCTAATATTAAAGAAACTTTAGAGGATATTGAAAAAAAGTATCCTCCTAGAAATATATCTAGTTCAGCAGAGGTTACAAGATTTGCACCTTCACCAACTGGGTTTTTACATACCGGTTCTTTATGTACGGCAATGATTGCTAAAAAAGTTGCTAAAGATAGCAAGGGAATTTTTTACTTAAGGATAGAAGATACAGATCAAAAAAGAGAAGTAGCTGGTAGTGATGAACAAGTCACAAAAGAGTTAATAAAGTTTAATATTGTTCCTGATGAAGGATATTTTTCTGAAGTCTTAGAAAAAGGGAAATATGGTCCATATAAGCAAAGCAAAAGAGAATATATTTATCAAGTAATTGTTAAGCACATGATTAGTCAAGGCATGGCTTATCCATGTTTTTGTAGTTTTGAAGAATTGGATGCGATTCGTAAAATTCAAGAAGCCAAAAAGGAAAGAACAGGATATTATGGAGAATATGCTACTTGTCGCAATTTAACTCCTGGAGAAGCAATATCTAGAGTCCAAGCAGGAATTCCTTATGTAATTAGATTTAAGTCTAAAGGTAATCATATGGAACATTTTGCAATTCATGATGAAGTAAAGGGAGATTTAAATTTAAGTCAAAACGATATGGATATAGTTTTATTAAAAAGTGATGGATTACCAACCTACCATTTTGCTCATTTAGTAGATGACCATTTCATGCATAC
Organism: Bacilli bacterium; assembly: GCA_041670825.1. Lineage (GTDB taxonomy): Bacteria > Bacillota_I > Bacilli_A > RFN20 > UBA1709 > JAQUUH01. Next base: position 2,424 of record JBAXYK010000027.1, read on the forward strand.
TACTATAGTTATACGTGGAGAAGAGTGGTTAGCCTCACTTCCTATTCATATTGAACTTTTTGATACTCTAGGATTTAAAAGAGTAAAATACGCTCATTTGCCTGTGATAATGAAGATAGATGAAACTGGTAAAAAAAGAAAATTATCAAAAAGAAAAGATCCAGAAGCTGCAGTATCTTTCTTCCTAGAAGCAGGTTATCCAGTTGAAGCTTTAATGGATTATTTACTAACTATAGCTAATAGTAATTATGAACAATGGATGTTAGCAAATCCTGGTGTTTCTAGCGATGAGTTTAAGTTTAGTTTTGCTCACACTGCTTCAGATGGAGCACTATTTGATTTAGATAAAATAAAGAATATTTCTAAAGATAATTTGGCTAGAAAATCTGGAGAGCAACTTACTGAATATGCATATAAGTGGTCTAAAGAATATTCAAAGGACTTAAAAGAAATAATTGACAGAGATTATAATTATTTTGTGAAAATAATGTCCATAGAAAAAGATAAAGAGAATCCTCGCAAAGATTACGAAAATTATGGAGAAATATTTGATAAAGTAAAATTCTTCTATGATGATTACTATGAAGAAATCTATAATAAAGGACTAGATTTGCGAAGTGATTTTTCTCATGAATTGATTAAAAAAGTAATAGCTAATTTCATTGAATATAGTGATATGAAACTTAAAGAAGAAGATTGGTTTGAGGTATGTAAAGAAAATGCTAAACAAATTGGATTTGCACCAAACAAAAAGGAATTAAAAAATAACCCAGATATTTATAAATATATGATTGCTGATTATATGGAGATAATCCGTGTAATAATTACAGGAAGAAAGAACTCTCCAAATCTTTATTATTGTTTAAACATTATTGGGTTACCAAGAATATTAGAAAGACTTGAAAAAGTTGCTGGAAATCTATAATAATTAAGTGCTATAATCATATAGCACTATGGCCTGTTGGTGAAATGGTTAACACATTGCCCTCTCAAGGCAACATTCACGGGTTCGAAACCCGTACAGGTCACCATTTAATACTTAATTAGAAGAATATTTTAAATTCTTCTTTTTTTTATGAGTTTTTAAATAAAGTGCTATAAATCTAATGAAATTCAAAAAAAGATGCAATTTTATTATTATAGTAGTATAATCATTCTATAATAAATATTTATATTGCAAGAGAAAAAGTATGGGGAAAAGTTATTTGCGACAGTTATTATGTTTCTTCTTGGTAATGGAATCAATAATTTACCTACTTTTCTTATTTTTTGATTTCAATGGTTATACAATAAATTCTTCATATTTAAAATTTAGTGGCTTAATAATTATTGTTTTATATTCTTTTACATATTATAAAAACTGGGATTTGAAACATTTGCTTTATAGAATAGCCCTTATTGGAACTTTGAATGCTGATTATTTTTTGCTTTTACTTGATGAATGTTATGAGTGTGGTATATCAATATTCATATTTGTCCAAATAATATATTTTCTTATAATACATCAAAAATCAAGTATGAAAGGTTATCTTCTTTCTTTAGGAATTAGAGTTGTATTAATAGTTTCTTCAATAATTATATTGAAAACATTTGATTTTGGAATCTGTGATTCATTGCTTCATGAATTAGCAGTAATTTATTTCTTGAATCTTTTAATTAATGCAATTGAATCATTTTATTATCATAAAAAAGGAACTGTCCATATCTTTTTAGCTATTGGACTTGTTCTTTTTGTTTTATGTGACTTAACCGTTGCTATCTATAATTTAACAACCGATAGTCAAATATTATACAAAATATCAGAGATATTAATGTGGCTATTCTATTTTCCATCACAAGTTTTAATTGTTTTATCACTAGACTATGATAAAATTATGGTTAAGTAGTTAAAATAATGAAAGAGGGGATAGTGTGAAAAAAATTGTCAAAACATTTTTTATATTGTTTTTTATGTTAACACTTTCTTCATGTGGAGGATCTAGTAGTATTTCTAGTTCATTTACTATGATAAATGATTTTACAAAAGAATATGTAAGTACACATTTTCCTGCGGAATATGATATTACTATTGAAGTAAAAAAGTATGAGAATGGAGTTTTAACAAGTGAAGATTATGTAAGGCAGGTATATAATTCTACTGGTTTATATCATGAGACTAAGAGCAATAAATCATTATTTTTAAAGAATAATTCGGGATATGATTTTTATACATATGACACTATTCAAAATAAATGGCTTGGTCCATACACACAAGAAAATGATACAACAATGTTGAGTTTTAAAACTAATATGCAATCAAAATACTTGTATAATTATCAAATTGAAAGTCGAACATTTGAACCACTAGAAAATACAAGTATAGCTAATAAGAAAGTTATTATGTATAGTTATAGTGCTGTTTCATATGACATACTATATTATATTGATCCAGCAACAGGTATCTGTTTTAAATATGAAGTGTTACCAACGGATTCTTCATACAAGGTAAGTGGTCTTTTATATCAGATAACCTCATATAAAACTGCTAAAATAGTATTACCAAGTATTGATTAATAGTGGAGGGAAAACTCCACTATTTTATTTTTTAGTAATTGTTTATTAATAATAATTTAGGTAGAATATGTTTATTGATTGAAAATGGGGGCGCTATTTTGGAAATTAGGAAGGCTAATGTTTTTGACATTACTTCAATAATGGAAATTGTTGAAGATGCAAGAAAACTTTTTGCAAGCTATGGGTCTAACCAATGGCAAGGCAAAGATGCTTACCCAAATTATGCTACTTTTAAAAGTGATATTGATAATGAGAATCTTTATGTTGTAATAATTGACAATATTATAGTTGGAGTAGCAGCAATAATTTGTGGTATTGAGCCAACTTATAACAAGATTTATCAAGGTAAATGGCTGACTTCCAGCACAAATTATTTAACAATTCATCGGCTTGCGCTTAAAAAAGAATACTATGGCAAGAATATTGCTAAATATATTATTGATTATGCTTGCTTGATTGCAAAAAGTAGAGATGTTTCAAGTATAAGAGTGGATACCTATTATAAAAACAAGGAAATGATAGGACTATTAGTTAGTAAAGGCTTTAGTTATTGCGGCAAAATCTATCTTGATAGAAAAGAAGAGAATATAGATCCAGAAAGATTAGCTTATGAAAAGGTTATTTAGGAGGAAATTAGATGAAGTATATAAACATTGATAAGTATCCTAATAAAAAACCTTCATTTTATTTAGGAATTGAAGAATATTTCGTTAAGAATAAAAAAGATGAATACTTTTTGCTTTGGTCTTGTTCACCAAGTGTAATAATTGGAAAACACCAAGTCATTTATAATGAAGTTCATTCTGATTATCTAAGAAATAATAATATAAATATTTGTAGAAGATTTTCTGGGGGTGGAGCAGTCTATGCTGATGAAAATAATTTGATGTTCACCTTTATTTTAAATGAACCAGAAAGAAAAGATGTTTTTAATCATTATCTAGGTAAGATATGTAAAGTATTAAAGGAATCATTTAACATAAGTGCTTACGTATCAGGACGCAATGATTTAATGGTTAATGGCAAAAAGATATCAGGAAGTTCCTTCTATTATTATAAAAATAGAGTCATATTTCATGGAACATTGTTGATTGATGTAGATTTAGAAAAAATGACAAATATTTTGAATCCAGATCGCCAAAAATTAGAGATTAAAGGTATTGATAGTGTAAGACAAAGAGTAATTAATTTAAAAGAAATATATTCTGAAATTACAATTAAGAAGATTAGTGATTTTTTGATAAAAGAGTTTTGTGAAAAGACCATAAAAATAAATGATAGAATACTAATCAATATAAACCCATATATTGATAATTTGGAAAGTACTAAATGGTTGAATGGCAAAATAATTGCTTCAAACATAAAAAATAAGAATCATTATAATAGTGGTAGTTATGAAATAATGATTAATCTAGTAAATAACATCATCTATGATTTAGTGATTCTTGGCGATTTTTTCACTTTAAAGCCTTTAGATGATTTAATTAGTAAAATGCTTAACAAGCAATATGAAAAGCAAGTAATTTATGATATATTAGAGAATGAAATAGTTGGAAACTATATTTTGGGATTAACAAACGAAGAGTTTGTTAACTTAATGTTTCAGGGGTGATACTTTTGGAAAAAACAGTCTTATATGATATCCATCAATCATTGAATGCAAAAATTGCTGAATACGCTGGTTTTTTAATGCCAATTGAATATGCCGGAATTGTCATTGAGCATAATGCGGTTCGAAATGATGCAGGGATTTTTGATGTTTCTCACATGGGAGAAATAAAAATAACAGGACTTGAAGCTGAAAAATTTGTTGATTATCTTGTGACAAATAAAGTACTAGGTGCTGAAAAAAATAGAGTAATCTATGCTATGCTTGTTCAAGAAGATGGTGGCATTATAGATGATCTTTTTGTTTATAAATTAGCTGAAGATGAAATATTGTTAGTTGTTAATGCGGCAAATATTGAAAAAGATTATAAATGGATTATAGAACATAAAGATAATTATAAAGTCAATATTAAAAATGTTTCTGATGTATGGGGTGAAGTTGCTCTTCAGGGTCCAAAATCAAGTAAAATATTTGAAGAATATACTAAATTATCGACAGATGACTTTAAATTCATGACTTATAAAAAAATGCTAATTAATGGTAAAGAATTTATTGTTTCAAGAAGTGGTTATACTGGTGAAGATGGATTTGAAATATATGGTAAAAACGCCGATATAAAAAGAATCTTTGAAGATTTAGTTTACAAATATAATGTTGTTCCATGTGGTCTTGGAAGTCGCGATACTTTGCGATTTGA
>JBAXYK010000028.1:0-7008 GCA_041670825.1 Bacilli bacterium
CCCATCAATAGAAGATAAAATAGTGAAATTTGCTGATAAAGAAAAACATCAATTATTTATTGAGCCAGAATCTGTTCATCTTGATACCATATATTTGCAAGGATTTTCTACCTCAATGCCAGTAGAAATTCAAGATAAGATGATTCGCTCTTTACAGGGTTTTGCAAATTGTGAAGTTGTAAAATATGCTTATGCAATTGAATATGATGCAATAAGTCCACTGCAACTGAAATTAAGTTTAGAAACAAAGATTATAGAAAATCTTTTTTGTGCAGGTCAAATTAATGGAACATCAGGATATGAAGAAGCAGCTGGACAAGGATTAATTGCTGGAATAAATGCTGTACGTAAATTAAAAGGAGAAGCTCCATTAATTCTTAGAAGAGATGAGGCATATATTGGTTTAATGATAGATGATTTAGTAATAAAAGGAACACAAGAACCATATAGATTACTTACCTCAAGGTCAGAATATCGTCTTTTGTTAAGGCATGATAATGCAGATATAAGATTAAAAAAATATGGGTATGATATAGGTCTTATTAGCAAAGATGATTATGAAAAATTCAATATGAAGTTAGAATCAATAAATGAACTTATCAAAGTATTGAAGGAAGAGAAGTTTAATCAAAACCACAAAATAAATGATTATCTAGAGAAAGTGACAGGAGCTAAATTAACAAATGCAATAAGTGCATATGATGTTATAAAAAGACCATATGTAACACTTGAGGGTGTGCTTAATTATATTGATATAGATAAAAAATATTCTAAAGAAGCATGTCAACAAGTAGAAATATTTATAAAATATGAAGGTTATATAAAAAAGCAAATCGAAGAAGCAAAAGAAAGAGAACATTTGGAAAAGTATCAAATAGATGAAAATATTGATTATGATAAAATAGATAACTTAGCAATTGAGGCTAGGCAGAAGTTGAAGAAAATAAGGCCAATGACGATAGGTCAAGCATCAAGAATATCTGGAGTTAATCCATCTGATATTGGCATTCTTTTGATGAACTTAAAACTTAGAGGTAAGAAATAATGGATATTGTAGATTTCAAGAATATACTTAAAGAAAAAGGATTAGAACTTGATAAGCATAAAGAAGATAAATTTATATGTTATTATAATTTTTTAGTGCAAGAAAATAACAAATATAATTTAACTTCTTTAATTTCATTTGATGATGTTTTTGAAAAGCATTTCTATGATAGTCTATCAATAATGTTCAATTATGATATAAGTAATCTGCACGTATTAGATGTGGGATCTGGTGCAGGATTTCCTTCTATGCCATTAAAAATATTTGATGAATCAATTAAGCTAGATATATTAGATGCTACTAGCAAGAAAATGTTCTTTATAGAACAATTAGCTAAACAGTTAAAACTAGAGGATGTTCATACAATTGTTTCTCGAGCTGAAGAATACAAGAGCCAAAAATATGATTTAGTATTAACAAGGGGCGTAGCAAGATTAAATGTTTTATTAGAACTTGTTGCTGATTTGTTAAAAGATAATGCAACATTTGTGGCTATGAAAGGATCATCATATAATGAGGAATTAACTGAATCTCAAAATGCCATGTCGAAATTGGGATTTATTTTACAAGATGTTCAAGAAGTTAAATTGCCACTTTCAAAGATGACTCATTATAATTTGTTTTTTAAAAAAGCAAATAAACATGATAGAATATATCCAAGAAGTTATGCAAAAATAAAAGCGCACCCTCTATAGGAAGTGATATAAATGGGCAGAGTTATTGCAATATGTAATCAAAAAGGTGGAGTTGGCAAAACTACCACAGCCGTTAATCTTGCCGCAAGTTTGGCATATTATGGTAGAAAAGTTTTGATAATAGATATTGATCCTCAAAGTAATTCCTCAAGAGGGGTAGGTTTTGATGCATCATTATCAAATAATACAATATATGAAGTTTTTACTAAGGAATGCAGTATTAATGAAGCTATTCTTCAAACTGCTCTTCCAAAGATGTTTTTATTATCTGGTTCATTAAATATGGCTGGTGCAGAATTGGATTTATATAAATATCCAAATGCTACCATGCTTTTAAAAGAAGTTATTAAGGAAATTAAAAATGACTATAATTATATTCTTATAGATTGTCCACCGTCACTAGGACTATTAAATGTTAATGCCTTAAACGCCGCTGATACAGTTTTAATTCCAATGCAGTGTGAGTACTACTCAATGGAAGGACTTGTAATGTTATTAAATACTATCAGGAAAATTCAACAGACTTCAAACAAAGATATACAAATTGAGGGTATTCTTCTAACAATGTGCGACTTCAGAACTAAATTTGCTGTTGAAGTACAACAAGATGTTAGACAAACTTTCAAAGATAAAGTTTATAAAATAGGAATACCTCGTAATATTAAACTTGTTGAGGCTTCTTCAAGAGGCAAGAGTATTTTAGAATATGATATTCAAGCATCTGGAGCTAAAGCGTATTTAGAAATAGCAAAGGAGGTCATAAAAAGTGAAAGAAAGCAAAAATGAATTTAAAAAACTTGGCAAAAATTTAGAGCAACTTTTGAAATCTGAGCTTCCTAACCAAATTGAACTATTACAAAAAGATTCTAGTAGAGCTCGTAGTTATGTAGATATAAAATTGGTTTCTCCAAATCCTTATCAACCTAGAGTTACATTTAACAAAGAGAAACTTGAAGAATTAGCAAACTCAATTAAAGAACAAGGTATACTTACACCTATTTTACTTAGACACGCAGGTGAAGGTTATGAAATAGTTGCAGGTGAAAGAAGATATCGAGCTGCTTTAATGATAGGATTAAAAGAAATTCCCGCAGTTGTTGAAGAATTCAATAATGAGCAAATGATGGAAATAGCACTCATTGAAAATATTCAAAGAGAAGATTTAAATGTCATAGAAGAAGCTCAAGCCTATATTAATTTACAAAAATCTTTAAAAATAACCCAAGAAGAACTAGCAAAAAAGCTAGGTAAAACTCGCCCTTATATTGCAAATGTTTTGCGTTTATTGACACTTCCTTTAGAAGTACAAAAAGAAATTTCAGAAGAAAACATAAGTATGAGTCATGCTCGTTCATTGGTGGGATTAGACAAAGAAGACATGCTAGAATTACTAAAAGATATAAAGAAGAATAAGTTAAATGTTAGAGAAACAGAGCAAAGAGTTAACTCTATAAAAAATCATGAAAAAAATAAGTATTTGAAAGAAGAGCAACAACTTAAAGAATACTTGCAAAAGAAAGTATCTATAAGTAGTAAATCTATTAAAATAAATTTCTCTAATTCTCAAGAATTAGAAGAAATAATTGTAGCAATTATTAAAAAGTAAGTGGTGATATTTTGGAAAGATTACAAAAAATTATTGCTAATTCGGGATTTTGTTCCAGAAGAAAAGCAGAAAGCCTAATTGTAGAAGGAAAAGTAAAAGTTAATGATGAAATTGTAACTAAACTTGGGACAACAGTTGATGAAAATGCCATTATTGAAGTAGATGGCAAAAAAATCAATTTTGAAGAGAAAGTTTATTATATTTTAAATAAACCAAGAAATTGTGTCTCCACTGTTAAGGATGATAGAGGAAGACCGACCGTTATGGATTGCATAAGAAATGTGGATAAAAGAGTTTATCCAATAGGAAGATTAGACTTTGATACTACTGGTGTTTTGTTATTTACAAATGATGGAGATTTGACAAATAAATTAACGCACCCTAAAAATGAAGTTGATAAAGTCTATATAGCAAGTATTGCAGGAAAAGTTGATGAAAGTAGGCTTGAATCCTTAAGAAAAGGTGTAAATATAGAAGGATATAAAACAAGTGAAGCAGTTGTCGATTTTGTAAAATATAACGATAAGCAGAATAGATCAATTATATCGCTTAAAATACACGAAGGAAGAAATCGCCAAATTAAGAAGATGTTTGAAGCAATAGGATATGAAGTAATTAAATTGAATCGTGAATCTTTTGGTGGTATTACTGCTAATGGATTAAAAGAAGGTCAGTTTAGAAAGTTAACTAGTGATGAGATTACATATCTAAAGAAGTTATAGAAAAGGGGGTATTTACTTATGAAGTTATATGTTGGTTTGGGTAATCCTGGTCCAGAATATAAATATACGCGCCACAATATAGGATTCATGATTATAGATACTCTTTTAGGAAAACTCAATATAAACTCTAACGAGCAAAAAGCACAGTTCAAAGGCTTGGTTTGCAAAACAAAAATAAATAATGAAGATGTTTTTATCTTTAAACCTCTGACCTTTATGAATTTATCTGGTCAAGCTGTAAAAGAAATAGTAGATTATTACAAAATATCCATTGATGATATAGTTGTTATTCATGATGATATGGATTTTGAATTGGGAAAATTCAAATTGAAAGAAAAAGGCAGTGAAGCAGGTCATAATGGAATTAAAGATATTATTCAGAAATTAGGGACACAAGAATTTAAAAGAATAAGAATAGGTATAGGTCGAACAGCACTAGCAAATAAAGCAGGTTATGTTTTAGGTAAGCTTAATAATGAGGAATTAGAGGTAGTAAAAGATATCTCCTTTAAAATAGCTGATGCTCTTATAGATTTTACAAAAATGGACTTCAATAAATTAATGACAAAATACAATAAGAGGGATAATAATGAAAGCAATTCTTGATCTTATTGGGAAGAAAAAAGTAGTAGATGCTTTTTTGCAAGGTAAAGGCAAAACAATTATCTGCAGCGAGAATGAAGAAGAGGCACTAGTTATTGCTAGCGCTTTTGCTCGTAGCGATAAGACGATGGTGATTGTAAAGAATAGTTTGTATGCTGCTCAAAGGCTTTATGACAGAATTATAAATCTTTTGAATAGCGATGCATGCTTATTTTTCCCAAGTGATGAATCATTTAGAATAGAAGCAATTGCTAGTTCAAAAGAGTTGCTGGCTCAAAGAGTATATGTTCTTAATAAGTTAATTGAAAAAGAAAAGAAAATTGTTATTACTCATACTGCGGCTATAGTTCGTTATATACCTTCAAAAGAAGAGTTTATTACAAATACTCGCAATATTAAGTTAAATAGCAAAATAGATATTAATCAATTGTGCGATTTTCTTTCCAATTGTGGATATGAGAAAGTAAATATGATTGAACATTCCTTGCAATATGCACGCCGTGGTGGAGTTCTAGATATTTTTAGTGTAAATTATGATAATCCAGTAAGAGTGGAGTTTTTCGGTGACGATGTTGATAGTTTAAGATTCTTTGATTTGGATAATCAAAAAACAATTGAGTTAACAAAGGAAGTAAAAATCATACCAGCAACAGATTTAATTATATCTGAAGAGACATTATCAAAAAGAATAAGCGAATTAGTTGGGAATCCAGATATTTTAGAAATTCAAAAAGAAGATTTGAAGGAATTGTTGGATACAAGAAATTACTCTTTGTTATACAAATATTATAGTCTTTTACAAAAGAATTTAGATTCAGTAATAAGTTATTTTTCTGAAGATTCAATATTGGTTATTTCTAATTATGATTATATAAAAGAGAATTATAATATTTTACTTAAAGAAACTTTTGATTATTTAGAAGAGGAGAATAATATAAATCTTAAATTACATCAAGAATTAAATGAAGTTTTGAATTTATTAACTTTTAAGACATATCTAAATGAATTTAAGAAAAAAGATAGCGATATATATAGTGGAATAACAAGTATTGAAAACTCTAACGGAAATTCATTAGTTGCTAAACAAATTATTGAAAATTACTTAAAAGATAATAAAGTTGTCTTATGCTTAGAAAACAAAAATCAAATAGATTATGTAAAATCCTGGGTAAAAGAATGGGAACTTGATTTAAATTATGTAAATTTTAATGTTCTACCTAAAAGCAAATTAAGTTACACTGAATTTGTGTTAAAAGAAGGATTTTATATTAAAGAAGACTCTTTAGTTTATATAAGTGCTAAGGAACTTTTTGGTAATGGTGGTGTTAGTTATAGAAGTATTTCTCGTTATAAACAAGGAATACCTTTGCAATCATACGAGAACTTAAAAATTGGAGATTTCGTTATTCACGAGACACACGGTATAGGGAAGTTTTTAGGAATAGAAACTATAGAAATGGATGGTATACACAGAGATTATTTACATATTGGTTATAAAGGGAATGATGTTCTTTATGTTCCACTTGAGCAATTTAGATTAATTCGTAAGTTTATTTCTAAAGAAGGAACAGAACCTAAATTAAATAAATTAGGTGGAGAAGAATGGCAAAAGACAAAAAGTAGAATAAAAGGAAGAATTGCCGATATTGCAGATAGATTAATGAACTTATACTCTGAAAGAATTAACAATACCGGTTTTGCTTTTGAAAAAGATAATGAATGGCAAAAAGAGTTTGAAAATTCTTTTCCATTTGAGCTTACTCCAGATCAGAAGCGCTCTGTAGTAGAAATAAAAAAGGATATGGAAAGCCCTTATCCAATGGATAGATTATTATGTGGTGATGTGGGATTTGGAAAAACAGAAGTAGCTTTTATAGCTTCTTTTAAAGCAATAATGAGTGGAAAACAAGTTGCGTTACTATGTCCTACTACATTATTATCATATCAACATTATGAAAATGCTAAACAAAGATTCCAGAATTTTCCTATAAATGTTGGAATATTAAATCGCTTTATAAGTTTGCGGGATCAAAATAAATACCTAAGAGAATTAGCTGATGGGTCAATGCATTTTGTTGTAGGTACTCACCGTCTTTTATCAAGTGATGTTAAATTTAAAGATTTAGGATTACTTATTGTAGATGAAGAGCAAAGATTTGGTGTTGAGCACAAAGAAAAAATAAAAGAATTAAAGAAATCAGTAGATGTATTGACATTATCTGCAACTCCAATTCCAAGAACACTTCAAATGGCACTTATTGGAGTAAGAAGTCTATCACAGATTGATACGCCACCTCTACAAAGAATGCCAATTCAAACATATGTAATTGAAAAAAA